>DATJPH010000551.1:0-2262 GCA_035506475.1 Bacteroidota bacterium
GTCAGAAGATCATACGCCCGGTAAATGTCGCTCATCCCCCCCTGCGCTATATGACCCCTGATCTGAAAGTGATCAAACTGGTCGCTTATCTGGAGCATCGAGGCGGAGAGTATTGTTCCGGATCCGTTCGACATCGGCTAACCCCTGAGTATATTGAGAATTCGGTTCAAAAGCGAGATTGCTTCGCTCAGATTGCTTCGGTCCGCTCGGCAATGACTAATGACGGCGGCTCAGTATGCGGCGGAGGACGCGCATCGTCCAGGGGGGCGTGGACGAATCCGGCGGCGCCCCCTCGGGGAGGCGGCGGATGTAGAGCGCGATCACGGAGAGGTTGTCGTCGCTTTCGCGGCTCATCGCGAGCTCGTATATCCTGCGGCTCAGATCCTCCGGGCCCGGGGAATCCGCCGCCATGAGCGCAAACTCGGCATCCTCGACGACGGACCAGACGCCGTCGGTGCAGAGGATGACCACGTCGCCCGGCTCGAGGGGGACCTGGAGGATGTCCGGCTGGACGAAGAGGCCGACGCCGAGGCACTTGTTGAGCACCGAGCGCTGGGCGTGGGAGCGCACCTTGTCCGGGGAGAGCATCTTGAGCCGGACCATTTCGCCCACGCGGGTGTGATCGTTCGTCAGGCACGTCGCGCCGCCGCCGCGGACAAGGTACGCGCGGCTGTCCCCGACGTGGACGATGTTGAGCGTGCGTCCCGTCAGGTTGACGGCCGTGAGCGTCGTCCCCATGCGCGGGACGCCAAGACGCTGGGCTGTCTGATAGATCCCCACGTTGGCGTCCTGGACGCCGAGCCTGAGCTTCTGCGAGAGCGAGACGCCGTTGCTCTTGTAGAAGGTGTCAAAGAAATGCTCCAGGGCCAGAGAACTCGCGACTCCACCGTGGGCGTACCCCCCCATCCCGTCGGCGATCGCGTAGAGGGGCCCGTACCTGCGCGTCAGGTCATCCGGGCGGCAGAACCGGATGGCGTCCTGGTTGTCGTGGCGGACCTTTCCCGGGCGGCTGATGCCGTGCGATTCGATCTCCGGTGACTCGTTCTCTGACATGGATATCCAGGCTGATAATCAAAAAGGGAGGAGGACGCGGGCAGTCCCCTCCCTGTGCAACACGTGACATTTTCCCGAGTTCGACGGGCGGGCTACTTCCCGCCGGCGACCTCCCCGCGGAACATCGTCGCCTCAGGAATAATCCGTTTCTCCTGTTTCCTGCTGTTCACGATCAGGTAGCCGGCGCTCAGCACGCCCCAGCCCACCGTCACCCAGATCGCCATCTGCGTGGCGTCCGCGGAGACCCCGGGAGTCGTCAGGCCGATCACCACCACCCCGGCGAGCATCCCGATGTTCCCGATAAGGCCGAGGAGCGGGATCACCGCATGCCTGATGCTGTGGAATTCGGTCTTCCCGACGAACGTGACGAACGTGAGACCGCAGATGAGCGCATAGAGGATGAACGTCCCGATATTCGACGCGAGCGTGATCCCGGTGAGCGCCGTGACGTTCAGGACGCCGACCGATCCGATCACCGCGGAAACGCCGACAAGGATCCAGACGCCGATATGGGGTGTGGCATGCTTTCCATGCAGCGCCCCAAGGACGCCCGGCATCTCCTTGTCCTGCGCCATGGCGAAGCTGATCCGCACGGCCGTGTTCATCGCCGCGAGCGTGGTGCCAAGCACGGCAAGGCCGACGGTGATCGCCACGATGATCATCAGCGCGAGCCCGTTCCCCCCCAGCATCGAATCACCGATGAGGCGGGTCAGGTCCCCGATCGGCGCTCCCGAGGCGGCGGCCGCGTCCATCCCTGTGAGCTTCGTACCGTCCGCGGCGGCATACACGAGCTTCTCGCTTATCGCGTAGTTCGCCGCGAAGTATTCGAAGAGGTACGCGAAGAGCCCCTGGATAACGAGCGAGAGAAGAACGCCGCGGGGGATGTCCCGCTTTGCGTTTATCGCCTCGCCTGCCAGGGAGGTCGACGACTCGAAGCCGACGAGGATCAGTATGGCGATCGTGGACTGGAAGAGCATCGCCCCCAGGCTGTGCGGGAACGTGATGGAAAACGCTGCGGGATGCGCCCACTGCGTCGCGCCGAGCGGATTCTGCACCCTGAACATGATCGCCAGGATGCTGAAGCCCAGGAGCGAAACCAGCTGTATCACGTTGATGGCGATCGCCACGTTCGTGGAGCCGGTGATCCCGCGGACCGCGATGAAGCCGACGGCGACCGAGAAGAGGAGCGCGACCGCGATCTGCAGGGGA
>DATJPH010000552.1:0-6107 GCA_035506475.1 Bacteroidota bacterium
TCCCCTGTCATTGCGAGGAGCGCTTCTCAGCGACGAAGCAATCCCTCGCCCGAGGGATTGCTTCGCCTGAGAATCGGCTCGCAATGACAAGAGCTGTCCTTATTTCATCAACACGATCTTCCGCATCTGCGTCTCGACACCGCTCTGCAGCCGCGCGAAGTAGATCCCCGAAGAGAGCCCGCTGCCGTCAAGGCGCGCAGTATAAAACTTCCCCGGCTCCGTCTGACCGTTGAATATCCTCCCCACGTCCTGCCCGAGCGCGTTGTAGACGACCAGCGTGGTCATGCCCGCCTTCGCGACCGTGAACCGAAACTCGGTCGAGGGGTTGAAGGGATTCGGGTAATTCTGGCTGAGCGCGAACACCACGGGCGCCGTCTGCGCTACCGCATCCGTCGGCGAGACCAGGACGGCGTCGCTGTAGTGCACGGAGTTGTCGAGGTCCACCTGGCGGAGCCGGTAGTACGAGGCGCCGGCCGGGGCCGACTTGTCGGTGTACTGGTACGCGCATGCCGCCGTGGTCGTCCCGTGACCGGGAATCAGGCCGGATACGGTGACGAACCCGGCGCTCTTCTGCGCCGAGCGCTCGACAAAGAAGCCGTAGTTGTTCGTCTCGCTCACGGTCTTCCAGTTGAGCGTGACCGATGAACCGGACGAGGCGGAAGCCGTCAGCGAAGAAAGCTGGATCGGGAGCGCCGCCTCCGGTGCCGAGAAGTTGTCGATCACCGGAAAACGAGACGCACAAGCTGTGAAGTACGCATAGTAGGTGGAGGCCGCCCCGAACGACGCGTTCACGACCCCCGTCTCTGTCTGTTCCGTGACGAGCGATCCAACCGTGCCGTTCGCATCAGAGTTCAGGATCTGGTAGTCGAGATCGTACGTATTGGCCCCGGTCTGCGTAACGGTGAACTTGATCTGGTACCAGCTGTCGGGAGCCAGTTGGTCGGTCCCGTAGTCCACGGGGCTTTCCACTCCCTCGTTCGCGAAGAACCCGCCGCCGGCATGCGTGAGCATCCCGAGGCCGGTCGCGGCTTCACCGAAGCCGGAGAAGTCGTTCGAGCTGGATGTGGAGAATCCCAGACCGCCATATCCCCCGTTGCTGGACCCGTTGTAGAAGAAGGCACTGACCGACATGGTTGCACGCGCCGGCACGCCATTTTGAAGCGTCCAGAGGTCGACGTCGCTGTACGTATATCCGGCGAACGGATTCTGAACCCCTGCCGATCCGGCGAGGCCAGTTGTCCCCCCGTCCGTGAAAGAATTGTGCACGGAGACGAAGTTATCCGTCAGATCAGACGCATTATCAAACGTCACCAGCACCTGCGCGGTGGTTCCCGCATTGAACGCAGCAAGGCAGAAGATGACGGCAAAAATTGTAAAGCAGATCCGGGCCATTGTGGTCCCTCCTGTGTGTGAGAGTGTCACTGATCTCTTTTCGACAGGGGAGGAGCTATCCGGGACTGCCGAAGCGAGGCACAACAGGGGATCACAATCCATGCCATCACACGGCTTCCGGCCCGGAGATGAATTACCAGATTTTCCGCGCCACGCTCGGCGCGGGAAGGTGGAGGCGGGGAGAATATTATGCAGGTGAACGCGGGGCGCGCAGGAAGAACGGGCCACGAGAGTTACTTCTGAATCAACAGCGTTCTCGCTTCCGGGGGATTGCTTCGCAGAAAGCGCTCGCAATGACGTACGTGAGCGCGCGCAATGACGTACGTGAGCGCGCGCAATGACGTACGCGAGACCGCGCAATGACTGGGACGTGCAGGGGCGACGACCGTGGTGACGCCTGGGGCTTTTCCCGGGACTACTTGTGGGGCGGGGGTTCGTACGTGAATATCCTGTACCCCCGCGGGTCGAGGGGGATCTCGAGGGGGTGCCCGGGCTGCAGGAGGATGGCCTTGCCCGTTGAAATGTCCTTCATCTTCGCCGACGACTGCCGCGGGAAGATTCTCTCCATCGGGATGTTGAGCGAGGCGACGGACGGAGCGGTCGAGAAATTGAGTGCGACAAGAACCTTATCCGAGCCAGCGGCGCGGAAGAACGCATAGACCGTCGAGTCCGGTACCGACGGGACGCGGAGCATGTCACCGCGAGAGAGCGCGAGGTGCGCCTTGCGAAGCGCGATGAGCGACTTCCAGAGATTTCCCATGTCCCGCGGACGGCTCCAGTCGACGCCCACCTTCTCGAAGAGGCTCAGCTTCCTGTCGTTGGCGACCTCTTCGCCCGTGTAGATCATCGGCACGCCGGGGAGGGTGTTGACAAGCACCGTGGCAAGGCGCAGGCCGTCCACGCCGAACTTCGTCACCGCAGGAGCGTCCCAGGCGTTCTTGTCGTGGTTCGTCGTGAAACGCATTCTGAGCGAGCCGGTCGGGAACTGGAGCCGCTCGTTCTTCAGGATCTGGTCGATCAGCGTGACGGGGCGCTTCCCCTGCAGCAGCGGGTCCAGCGCGTCGTAGATGTTCCACGAGTAGGTGATGTCGAACGCCTTCACGTGCTCCTCGGGGAGCGATCCCTCGGCCAGCATCATGACCGGCTTGATCCGGTTGAGCTGTGCGCGCGCTTCCTCCCAGAAATCGTTCGGCACCAGCTCGGCCACGTCGCAGCGGAACCCGTCGATCCCGACATCCTTCACCCACCACCGCATCATCTCGATCATATACCGCCGGAGCCCGGGCTTCGTGTAGTCGAGCGCGGCCACGTCGGTCCAGTCCGCGTTCGGGGAGACGATCTCTCCCCGGTCGTTTTTCCGGAACCACTCGGGATGCTCGGTGATCAGCTTGCTGTCCCACGAGGTGTGATCGGCCACGAGGTCGATGATCAGGTGCATCTTCTCCCGCTTCACGGCGGCGAGGAGCCGCCGGAAGTCGTCCATCGTGCCGAACTCGGGATTGATCCCGTAGTAGTCGCTGATTGCATAGGGGCTGCCGAGCGTCCCCTTCCGGTTCTTCACGCCCACGGGGTTGATCGGCATGAGCCAGAGCACCGTGACGCCGAGGTCCTTCAGTTCCGGGAGCCGCTTCTCCATTCCCTGGAATGTCCCTTCGGGGGAGAACGAGCGGAGGTAGACCGAATAGATCACCGCGTCCTTCACCCAGTCGGCGCTCTTGAGGGCGGGCGTCCCGTAATACGGGCTCTTGAGCAGCTCGTCCAGGAGCCGCGTCGAGATGAGCGTCACGGGCCGGTAGATGCCCCCTCCCCCGCCGTAGTCCTTCACGAGCACGGCAACGGTGTTGATCCCGGGGCGCAGAGCCGCCGTGATGTCAAGCGCGAACGGGTCGGTGTACCCGGCGTGGCCGCCGACGTCGACGTTGTTCACCCACACCTGTGCGTCGTCGTCGACGCCGGCGAAGTGGAGGCTGACGCTCTCGCCGGTCTTCTCCAGCATGAACGTCCGGACGAACCACCCCCAGCCGTCATAGCCGGCGAGCCCGGGATACTCCTCCCAGTACTTCGGCGTCTCCACGCGCTCCCAGTCCGTGCGGTCCAGCGTATCGAGGTACCACTGCCCGGTGATACCCGCCTTCAGCGAATCGACCTTGAAGAGCCACGCGCCGTCAAGCGTGAGGCGAATCGAGGTCGTCTGTGCCGGGGCGGACGCCATGAGGAGCGGGAGCAGGCAGAACGGGAGGATCCTGCGCATGCGCGTACGGACTAGATGTATTTGTGCGAGACCGGCATTGCATTCGCGTCAAATTCGTAGACGAGGGGAACGCCGGTCGGGATATTGAGCTCGAGCACCTGCTCTTGCGTGAGTTTGTCCAGGTGCATCACGAGCGAGCGGAGACTGTTGCCGTGGGCCGCGATGATGAGCCGCTCCCCCTTCTTGATGCACGGGAGGATCTTCGCATCCCAGTAGGGGAGCACGCGCTCGAGCGTGTTCTTGAGGCTCTCGCCGTTCGGGGGCTGCACGTCGAAGCTGCGGCGCCAGAGCTTGACCTGGGCGTCGCCGTACTTCTTCGCCGTCTCCGCCTTGTTCAGACCCTGGAGGTCGCCGTAGTGGCGCTCGTTCAGCGCCTGGTTGTAGTCGATGGGGATGTTCTTCTGACCGATGATCTCCAGGACGATGTTAAGCGTGTCGTTCGCGCGTTTGAGGACGGACGTGAACGCGTGGTCGAACGTGTACCCTTTCAGCTTTTCACCGGCGTCTTTCGCTTCCTGGACCCCCTTTTCGGAGAGAGGAACGTCGATCCAGCCGGTGAAGCGGTTTTCGAGGTTCCACTGGGATTCGCCGTGACGCAAGAGGACTACCGTAGGCATAGGTAGAGATCCTTTTTCGTTGTTAGGGATTGCTTCGCTTCGCTCGCAATGACGCGGCCTGGTGCGCTCGCAATGACGCGGCCTGGTGCGCCCGCCATGACATCAATAGTTGGGGAAGAAGAAGAACACGATCGCAAAGGCGCCGACGATGGCCCACTGCGTGACGCGCTTGACGCGGGGCGGTCCCGCCTTGATGCGCGCCCATGCCCAGGCGAGGCCGTACATGAGGGCGATCAGAACGATCGTGGTGATGACCGCCGCGGCGTACCCGAACGACTGGTGGACCCTGTCCGCAAATGTGAAGTAGCCATATTTGCCGTAGACCAGCATCAGGTGCACCGTGTACACCAGGAGCGACTCCCGCCCCATCAGCGCGACGACCGAGCGGGGAGACACTCCCCTCCCCCGTTCGTACGCGAACATCAGCACGAGCAGGAACATCACCAGGCCGAGGCGGAGCATGAAGAAGCTGGGGCTGAACCGCCAGTAGTCGTAGTTCGGGTAGATCATCGCGGCCAGGGGGTGAACAAGGAACGACAGCGCGATCACGCCCCCCCCGAACCACGCAAACCCCTTCATCGCGCTCCCGACGGCGGGGGACATCGCCTCTCCCCCTCCCGCGTCTTTCGCCTTCAGGTAATAGTAGCCACAGAGCGCCCCCGCAAAGAGGAACGCCGACCAGGGGAACACCGGGAAGAGGGAGTAGTGGAGCCCGTTCAGATAGGAGGCGAACGGGACCGGGACGAACGTCCAGAAATCAACGCTCCAGGCAAGGGGAGTCGCGATCACGACTCCGAGCGTCACGCCGATCATCGTCATGTAGAGCCTGCGCTCGGAGCGGAGCACCAGGAGCATCACCTGGAGGAAGATCAGGCTGATGGCGATGCACTGGAGGACGTCGACCTGCCAGAAGACCTGCCAGGCAAGCTCGCCGGCCTCGTAGCGGAGGTGGTAGTAGTTGAATTTCGGGATGTGGAGCCCGTACCCGATCAGCATAACAAAGAGCAGTCGCCAGAGCTGTTTGAAGAGCGGGGGGCCGAACGCGAGATAATCGTTGATCTTCCTTCTCGTGGTGACGGCGTACGCCATCCCGGAGGCGAACAGGAACGACGGGGCCACGAGGCCGTCGATGAACCGGAGCACCTCGAAGAACCAGGTCCTGGTGATGGCGTCGGGGAGCGTGGCGTTGAAGACGTGCGTCTGGATCATGACGATCACCGCCCACCCTCGAAGGAGGTCGATGAACTCGATCCGTTTACGGCCGGCAACCTGCTGCATGAAGGAAAATCCGTGCGGAGGGAAGGCGAACGCTTATTCGCCTATCTTTTCCTTGATAATCTGTTCCAGCTCGTCGAGGTCCACGGGTTTGGTAATGTACGCCGCGCCCCCCAGCTCCTTGCCGAACTTCTTGGCGTAGTAGTCGTCGACGCCGGTGAGAAAAACGAACGGGAGCGACTTGAACTGCCCGTCTTTCTTGATCTCCTGGAAGAGTTCGAACCCGTTCGTCCCGGGCATGACAAGATCGGAGACCACGATGCTTGGCTTGAGATTATGGATCTCCCTGATCGCCGCGTCGGCGCCGTCCACGGCGTGGACGTTGAATCCGCGATTCTTGAGACCCGTGCTCGTCGCCCGCAAAATCGAGGGCTCGTCGTCGACCAGGAGAACTACCTTATCTTTGAGCATGCGGCAATATCCTCAATCCGGGGGAAAAAAGCAAAGATTGCTTCGTCGCAGAAGGCGCTCCTCGCAATGACGGCGGGATTGCTTCGCTTCGCTCGCAATGACGGCGGGATTGCTTCGCTTCGCTCGCAATGACGGCGGGATTGCTTCGCTTCGCTCGCAAT
>DATJPH010000553.1:0-13672 GCA_035506475.1 Bacteroidota bacterium
GTGGGCTCTTGCTGTCTCGGGGACTGATCTCATTGCCGGGACATCCCGCGACGGGGTCTGGACCCGTCCGCTTACGGAATTGATTACGTCCATCGGTCTGAAGACAGGGAGAACCGCGGAGACATTCTCCCTTGAGCAGAATTACCCGAACCCATTCAACCCGTCAACCACGATACGGTACAACGTTGCGCACAGGACGCACGTGACACTGACCGTATTCGACATTCTCGGGGAAAAAGTCGCAACACTCGTCAACGGAGTGCAGGAACCGGGACAACATTACGTGCGGTTTGATGCGGCGGGACTTGCAAGCGGGGCGTATTTCTACAGGCTGCAGGCGGATGGCTTTGTGAAAACAGGGCAACTCCACCTGGTTCGATAGGGACAAGACGACTTATTTCCCGCCGGCCCCGAACCCTGCGTCGACAGGATCGCATGAGTTCCGGTTCCCCTGTGAGCGCGTCGATCGCAATCGGAAGGACGCCAGTCACCGTGTCAGGGATCAGCCAGCCCGCACCGATATTCCCGTACACCTGTATGACCCTCCTCCTCCCCTTGACCACAATGGAATCCCCCCTGACGTAGCGGGTCTCCGCCACCTCCACGGATTTCCCTACGACGATCGTATCCCGCACCACAGGCACATCGACACCGTCGTTCGTCGTACTCAGCAGTTTGTCCGGACTCAGATCCAGGCGCGGCGGAGGAGGACGACCTTCACCAGCTGCGTCAGAGAGACGTAGCAGAGGAGCGTGACGAGAAGGAGCGGCCAGTAGAGCTCGGGGAGCCCGGTGAACCCCAGTGAAGCGGCAAACGGCGAATAGGGGAGGTACATCCCGAAACACATGATCAGCGACGAGGTGACGACGAGCGGGAGGCTCGCCCGGGACTGCAGGAACGGGATCTTGTTCGTGCGGATGACGTGAATGATCAGCGTCTGCGTCATCAGCGACTCCACGAACCAGCCGGTACGGAACAGGGAGGCGTTGGCGGGATCCCAGCAATTGAATATGTAGAGCATGATGAAGTATGTCGTGTAGTCGAAGATCGAGCTGATCGGCCCGATATACAGGATGAACTTCTTCAGCTCGTCCATCGACCAGGGGCGGGGCCTCGTGATCTGCTCCGGGTCGACGTTATCGGTCGGGATCGGGACCTGGGAGAAGTCGTACAGCAGGTTGTTCGTGAGAACCTGGATGGGCGCCATCGGGACGTACGGGAGGAACGCGCTCGCCCCGAGCACGCTGAACATGTTGCCGAAGTTCGAGCTTGCCCCCATCCTGACGTACTTGATAATGTTGGCGAACACCTTGCGCCCCTCCAGGACCCCCTCCTCCAGTATCATCAGGCTCTTCTCGAGGAGGATGATGTCCGCGGATTCCTTCGCGATGTCCACCGCCGAGTCGACGGAGATCCCCACGTCGGCCGCCCTGAGCGCGGGGGCGTCGTTGATCCCGTCCCCCATGAACCCGACGACGTGCCCCTTCGCGCGGAGTATCCGGATGATCCGCTGCTTGTGTGCAGGCGAGAGGCGTGCGAAGAGCGTCGCCTTCTCGACCGCGTCGGCAAGCTCCTCGTCCGACAGCTTGTCGACGGCGGTCCCCAGGACGACCCTCTCCGTCGGCAGTCCGACATCGTGACAGACCTTCCGGCTGACGAGGTCGTTGTCCCCGGTGAGGATCTTCACGACGACGCCGTGCTTCTGCAGGGCGGCGATCGCGGGTGCCGCGCTGTCCTTCGGGGGATCGAGGAACGCGACGTATCCTATCAGCACGAGATCGCACTCATCGTCCTTCGCATACGCGGGCTTGACCTGGGGTTCCTTGTACGCGACGGCGAGAACCCGGAAGCCGTTCGTGCTCAACCGCTCGTATTCCTCCTTCAGGTCCTCGATGAGGATCGGGTCCATCGGGAGGATCTCCTCCTCAAGCTCGAACCGGGTGCACCGGGGGAACACTTCTTCGGGAGCCCCCTTGGTGAGGAGACGGTGTTTCCCTTCCGGCGTTTCCACGATGACCGACATCAGCCGGCGCTTGAAGTCGAACGGGATCTCGTCGACCTTCCTGTAGGAACCGAGCGCGGCGGCGTCAAACACCTCTCTGTGGTCGAGTATCGCACGGTCGAGCACGTTCCGGAGCCCCGTCTGAAAATGGCTGATCAGGTAGGCATCCATGAGCACCGCGTCGCTCTCCTTCTGCACGACGTCGCAGTGGTGTTCGAGGATGACCCGGTCCATCGTGAGCGTCCCCGTTTTGTCCGTGCAGAGGATGTCCATCGCCCCGAGGTTCTGTATCGAATTGAGGCGCTTGACGATCACCTTCTTGCGCGACATCAGGAGGGCCCCCTTGGAGAGGCAGACCGAAACGATCATGGGGAGCATCTCGGGCGTGAGCCCGACGGCCACGGCCAGGGCAAAGAAGAACGCCTCTCCCCAGTTCCCTTTCGTCAGCCCGTTGATGAGGAACACCAGCGGGACCATCACCATCATGAACTGGATCATCAGCCAGGTGAACCGCTTGATCCCCCTGTCGAAGCTCGTCTCCACCTGGTCGCCGGCGATCGTGCTCGCCATGCTGCCGAAGTAGGTCGACTTCCCGGTGGTCACGACGACGGCGGTCGCCGAGCCGCTCTCCACGCTGGTGCCGAGGTAGCAAAGGTTCGAGAGCTCGATCGGCGTGAGGTTCTCCCGCGTCTCACGCAGGTCGAATTTCTCGACGGGGAGTGATTCGCCCGTCAGGCTCCCCTGGATAACGAACAGGTCCTTCGATGTCACCACGCGGATGTCGGCCGGGATCATGTCCCCGGCCGCCAGGGCGACCATGTCGCCCGGCACGAGGTGGGAGAGCGGTATCTCGGCCTGCTCCCCTTCCCGGATCACGGTTGCCGTGACTTTGATCATCGCCTTGAGTTTGGCGGCGGCGGTATCGGCGCGGCTCTCCTGCACGAACCGGAGCATGACGCCGAGGACGACCATAAGGCACATCACGGTCCCGGCCCGCACGTCGCCGGTGAGGAACGAAATCGTCGCCAGCGCCGAGAGGAGTATGACAAGAGGATTGCGGAGCGTGACAATCAGGCGGAAGAGCCAGCCGTGGTGCACCTCCTGCGCGACTTCGTTCGGGCCGTGCTCTTCCAGGCGGGCCTCGGCCTCGGCCTGTGTCAGGCCGGCCGTCGAGGTCTTGAGAGATTCGAGTACCTGCGCGGATTCCTTGCGTGACGATTCGACGAGGAGCGGGGACACCTGTATGCCGCCTCCCGCTTTCTTCAGCGGAGATGCGGCCGCCGGTGCGATATTGTTCGTCGATGCAAGCGGCACTGCGGGCCGGGATCCGAGGGATGGAATATGCTCTTCGTGAGTGCCAAGATACTACCTTCCCGGGAATTGTTCAACACTCCCCCCTCCCCTGTTCTCAGAAAGAGAGGACAAATTCGACAAAGGGCTGCCAGACCGGCTGCGGCGCGGGGGAGTTGATGTCGAGGAGCTGTGCGCCGCGCACCCCGATGAGCGCCCGGTTCCCCCTGCCGAGCTCGAGGGCGATCCCTCCGCCGAATGAGAGGACCGCGGTGGTACTGCTGACGAATCCTACCGATGCCCGCGCGTCCCCGGCCCCCATGACCGTGTCGGGTCTCGAGGGGTTGTAGTCGATCAGGGGCTGCCACGCTACGCCGACGTGGAGAAAGCCGTTCACGAACGACTCGCGGCAGGCGCTGTTTATCGTGAGCCCGAACGCCGCACCGACCGACTGCTCGGTCCCGGTGTCATCGAAGTTCGAGACGTACTGGCGGGGCGTGCCGAAGAGCTGGTCTATTTTCGCGGTGACAGTGGCCCGCGAGCGGTACCGGAGGCCGTTGAACTGGAGCCCCGCGTCAAACCGGATCGCGAAATTCTCGTCGACGTTGAAGAACGCAAGCCCCCCCCGGAAATTGGCGAACTGGTACCCCTCCGTTGCTGCGTAGATTCCCCCGAGGAAGACGCCGACATGACGCGTGGCCGTCAGCTGGAGATCCAGGCTGTACTCGCCGGAGGGGATGTTCCACGAGAGGTTGCCGGGAGGCGAAATCGTCCCTGAGTTCGTTCCCCCCGCAGCATCGTCACCCGTCCGCGGGGATATGGACCCCCTGATTCTTGGACCGTTGTTGAGGGCAAACCCGGGGATCACCTGGATCGTCCCGGGTTGCGGGTCTATCGTGACGTTTATGGGGGTACGTGCAATAGGCCCGTCAAGCGTCAGCTGGTTGACCGTGTACGATTCGGACGGGATGCAGCCTGCCGCAAAGAGGGACAGGGAGAACGGTGCCAGGTAGAAGGGATTGAAACCGCGGGCTTTCATATTAGTCCCTCCGGATGTGATTGGATATGCCGGTGAAGCAGGGCAATAATAGAGCATCCCGATACCCCAAATATACGACCCTCCTTCTATGAAATCCTCCACATTTATTCCGAAAAGTCTTCGGCAGCCGCTAAACCTTTCCTCTCTTCCTCACGTCAAAAGTCTAATATTTGAGCCAATTACAGAACCGGGACAGAACGGAGGAACAGGATACGCTCCGTCCGGTGTATATCAAAAGGAGAGTCGGCGGAGGTGAATTCAGTGGGGGGGAAAGAGATGAAAGCGCTATACCGCGTACTGCTCCCGGTGCTTTCAGTCGTTGTACTCTGCCTACCGGCCGACCTGCCGGCGCACGCCGCGACGGGGAGAGGCCTTCATTTAGTCTACGTCTCGCCGGTCCCGGATTCCCGTTACAACCTCCCCGGCACCAACATCATTGTGAGGACCGATCGCCCGCTCGGTGTTGACGCGGCATCCAGGCTAATCGCGAGCGTCTCGGGCTCGACGAGCGGGGCGCATACATACTCGTGTCGAGTCTCAGACGACGGCCGCACGCTCCTCTGCCAGCCCGAATCCCCTTTTTCCCCGTCGGAACGCGTCACGGTGGTGATCGACACCACGGTCGCACCGACGGAAGGCACTCCGTTTCACGGGACATTACGATTCACGATCGCGGGGCCGCATACGGATTTCAGCGCGGTGGAGGGAAAGCTCAGGGCCGTCGATTTCCCGGAGTCGGTCTCCGCGGCACCAGGGGCGGGGAGGTGGGACCCCTCGGGGACCCCGGGGGACGTCGTCCTCCCCAGGATCAGCGTGACGGTTGCCACGGCGACGTCCCCGGGATATCTCTTCCTCTCGAACCTCATGTGGGACGTTACATCCGTCCCCGCCCTCCTCATACTGCGGAACGACGGGACGGAGCTGTTCGCCCGGAACATCCCGGCCAACGGGTACGACTTCAAGCCTCAGCCGAACGGGATGCTGACCTATTTTGACGACGAGTCACAGACCTTCATCGTGATGGACAGGACATTCACCGTCGTCGACACGATCAGGTGCGGCAACGGGTACGCGACCGACCCCCACGAGCTCGAGATACTCCCTGACGGCCATGCCCTCCTCCTGGGCGTGGACCCGGAGATCGTCGATATGTCGAAGCTGACGCCGGGGGGATACGGCGCCGCCCAGGTCGTGGGGTATATTATCCAGGAACTGGACCAGTCAAAAAACGTCGTCTTCCAGTGGCGGAGCTGGGACCACTACACCATCACGGACGCGGAGCATATTGACCTTACCGCGGGATGGATCGATTACGTCCACGGCAATTCGCTCGACGTGGACACAGACGGGAATCTTCTCTTCTCCAGCCGCCATCTGAACGAAATCACGAAGATCAACAGGCAGACCGGCGACATCATCTGGCGGCTGGGGGGGGCGAACAACCAGTTTCGCTTTGTCAACGATCCGATCGGGTTCTCGTTCCAGCACGCCGTGCGGCGGATCGCGAACGGGAACATTACCCTCTTCGATAACGGCGATTTTCACGTGCCGGCGTTCTCCAGGGCCGTGGAATACGCCGTCGATGAGGAGACAAAGACCGCGACGCTCGTCTGGCAGTACCGCAATACGCCCGACGTCTTCGGTTTTGCGATGGGATTTGTGCAGCGGATGGAGAACGGCAACACGCTGATCGCCTGGGGGGCGGGCAACCCCACCGTGACGGAGGTGACTCCCGGCGGGACGAAGGTGTTCGAGATGACGTTCGATGCCGGCGTCTACAGCTACAGGGGTTTCAGGTACGAATGGGAGCCCGCGATCTCCTCAGCAGAGAGAGCGGCGGCGCCGACAGCGTACGCGCTCAGGCAAAACTATCCCAACCCGTTCAACCCTTCGACCACGATACAGTATTCCCTCCCGCGTGAATCGCACGTCACGCTCGGGGTGTTCGACCTCATCGGCAGGCGTGTCGCGACGCTCGTCGACGCGGTCCGGCCGGCGGGAGACTATGCCGAACGGCTCGACGGAGCGCATCTTGCCAGCGGCGTGTATATCTACAGTCTGAATGCCGGCGGCTTCACGGCCACACGCCGGATGATCCTGCTCCGATAAGAATTCAACGAACAACGTCTGCGACAATCCGGGAGGGAATCGATGAAGTCGCTCATTGTTCTCACGCTCCTCACCGCGCTTTCCGCTGCGGCGGCGGGAACCAACGCGGGGGGGTTCCTCTTTGTCTCCCCCGTGCCGGGATCATCCATGGTATCCGCCCGGACAAACATCATCGTCCGCCGGAGCGAACCGATCGGACGGGAGGCACTGCCGGAACTTGGAGGCATTGCGGTAATCGGGTCGGCGAGCGGGCCCCATGCGGCGGTCCCCGTCATTGCGGACGACGGGAGGACGGCCCTCTGGACGCTGCCGGTCCCCCTTGCACCGGGGGAGAATGTGACAGTGACGCTCCCCTCGTCGTTTCACGGCCCGTCGGCATCGGCCGGGGCGCCGTATTCCTGGTCATTCACGGTGTCGGGTTCCGGCGCCCTCCCCGCAGGAATCCTCCCCGGGATGGAGTGGACCGGCCCGGGCGCCGCTTCCCTCCGGGCCGAGGGCGCGCGGCCGCTCTCCCGGCCCGGATCGGTCTTGTCCGGTTTCCCGGTCATGACGGTCGACTCCGTCAACGATCCCGCCCCGGGATCGATATTCCTGACGACGACAAACGCGCTCCCGGGGGTCTCGTTCTACGCGATGATTCTCGACAATGCGGGACACCCGGTCGACTCGATACAGACCGCCCCCTATTCCGCGAACGATTTCAAAGTCCAGCCGAACGGGCTCCTCTCCTATGCGCGCGTGACAGGGGTCGCCGGGGCGGTCGGCATCGCCACGACGGTCCACATGGTTCTCGACAGCACGCTCGCGGTCGTGGATTCGTTCCAGTGCGGGAACGGCTACACGGCGGATTTCCATGAATTCCTCCTCCTCCCCAACGGCCACGCCATCCTGATGGCGTACGACGGAGAGACCGTGGACATGAGCCGCGTCGTTCCCGGCGGGAAGCCGAACGCCCTGGTGTACGGCTCCATCGTACAGGAGCTCGACGCGTCGAAGAACGTCGTGTTCCAGTGGCGGAGCTGGGACTACATCCCCATCACCGACTCCTACGACGACCTGACGGCTTCCGCGTTCGATTATATACACGTCAACTCGATCGACGTCGATACGGACGGCAATCTTCTCGTCTCCTGCAGGGAGACGGCCGAGATCCTGAAGATCGACCGGATCACGGGGAACGTCCTGTGGCGCTGGGGGGGAAAACACAACCAGTTCACGTTCATCGGCGAGCACGCCTCGAACGCGCCGAACTATTTCTCGTACCAGCACGACGTCCGGCGGATAGCCGGCGGGGATATCACGCTCCTCGACAACGGGAACCAGCATGTTCCCCCCTACACCCGGGCGGCGGAGTATGCGCTCGACGAGAATGCAAGGACCGCCACGCTTGTCTGGGAATACAGGCACACCCCGGACGTCTTCGACCCCGCCGCCGGATCTGTGCAGAGACTCACGAACGGGAACACGCTTATCGGATGGGCGACCGCAAATTTCCTCGGCGTCGGAACCGTCGCGGTGACGGAGGTGCATCCTGACAGGAGTACGGCGTTCGAAATGTCCATGCCGGCAGGTCTCTTCTCCTACAGGGCATTCCGTTTCCCCTGGAAGAGCCGGCTCCCTTCGGCCGCCTTCAGCCTGCTCGACCTCCACCCGGGGGTCAGCTACCTGTTCAACGGGGGGGGACAGAATACCGGAGTTTCGATCATGCTCTCCGCCGGTGATGCGGTGTACAGCCGCGTGACGGTCACCCGTTACCCGTATGCACCGCTGGCGCCTTCGCTGGGAGAGAATCCCCCGTTCCTTGCCCCTGTGCGCGTGGTGATCGCGCAGGCGGGGTTCGCCTCCTATACCGGGACCGTGACGTTCGACAGCACGTACACGTCGCTTTTCCCCTCCCCCTCACGGACATCGGTCTACTTCAGGGGAAACGAAGGAAGCGGCGCATTCGCCCCCATGGCGACGACGTACGATGGCCCGTCGAAGAGCTTCTCGGTAACGACCTCACAGTTCGGCGAGTATGCCTTCGGGTGGCCGGCCGTGACAGGCGCCCCGTCGTCCCCCGCGCTCATTGCCCCGGTAAGCGGAGCGTTCGTCAACCAGAACGGCCCTGTCACGGTCTCATGGAGCTCGCGCGGGAGGGCGCTCAGGTACCACGTCCAGGTGGCGACGGATTCGGCGTTCATGCACCTGAGCGCGAACGATTCGTCTGTCGCCCCCCAGTATACGATTGCGAGCCCGCTCCACGACACGGTCTATTACTGGAGAACGGAAGCGGTCGGCGACTCAGGACTGAGCGGGTGGTCCCCGCCGTGGAGATTCATCACCCGGGCGCCGTTCATCGGCTTCACGTATCCCGCGGGGGGAGAGACGTTCGACAGGGATTCCTCGTACGTGGTCCGCTGGCAGACCAACCAGGCGGGGCTTGCGAGGCTCGTCCTCTTGAGCGGAACCACCCCCGTCACGACGATCGCGGATTCGATTCAGAACACGGGCGCATATCTCTGGAAGGTCGGGGGGGCACTCACGCTTTCGGGCGGATACAGGCTCGCGCTCCGGAGCATTGCCGACACAACGGTGAGCACGCTGAGCGCGGGGACGTTCACGATCGGCACCGCCGTCCTCTCCTTGAGCCCCCTCGCACTGACACCGCGGGCGTTCTCGCTGGAACAGAACTACCCGAACCCGTTTAACCCATCGACGCAGATCCGCTACGCGCTCCCGGAGCGGGCGATGGTATCGCTCGAAGTGTTCAACACGCTCGGGCAGCAGGTGGCAAGGCTCGTCGACAGGGAGCAGGAGGCGGGATTCCACGAGGTCCGATTTGACGGGACGAATCTCGCGTCGGGTCTCTATTTCTACAGGCTGACGGCGCACCCCGCAGCGGGAGACGCCGCCAACGCGCCGGGCGCGCAGCGGGACTTCGTGCAAACAAGAAAACTTCTCCTCGTGAGGTAAGGCCTGGTTGCTTCCGGCACACAGAGCGTGCCCTCGCAATGACTGCAGGTTGATACTTGACGCATGATTCCCTATACTGAGCACTGAGTCCGGGCTCATTGAAAGAACTGAGAAGGCCATTCGATCAGAATGGCCTTTCTATTTTAAGGAGATCGATTATGAAGCGCCAACTCTGCGTTACTCTCGCGTTGATATTCTCGGTGCTGTGCCGGGCGGGGGCACAGGAGATCAAGCCGGTACAGCTCCCCCCGCCGCAGAAAGAGATCGGGAAGCCGCTCATGCAGGCCATCGCGCTCAGACACTCGTCGAGGGACTTTGACAGGAAGCCTCTCCCCCTCCAGGAACTTGCCAATCTCCTCTGGGCGGGCGGGGGGGTCAACCGCCAGGAGTCGGGGAAGCGGACCGCCCCTTCGGCGATGAACTGGCAGGAGACCGATATTTACGTCATACTCGCGGACGGGGCATACCGCTATGAGCCGAAATCAGGACTCCTTGCTCCCGTCTCGGGAGGAGACATGCGGGGCCTTGCCGGGACGCAGGGCTTCGTGAAGGATGCGCCGGTCAATCTCGTCTATGTCGTGGACGCTGCCCGGATGACGAAAGGGAGCGACGAGGAGAGGACAATGTACGGCGCGGCAGACGTCGGGTTCATGGCCGAGAACGTCTATCTCTACTGCGCCTCCCAGACACTTGCAGTCGTCGTCCGTGGATCGGTCGACCGGGCCAGGCTTGCTGAAGCTCTTAAGCTCCGCCCGGACCAGAAGATCATACTTTGCCAGACAGTGGGGTATGCAAAGTGAGCATCGCGAGCGGAACTTTTCCCCCCGCGGCGTGATTGTACCTTACGCGGGCAACGCCCGCCTGAGGCTTCACGTCGCCCAATCCGCAGGAGCGCATATGAACCGTGTCGTTCATTTTGAGATACACGCCGAAAACATGAACAGGGCGGCGCGATTTTATGGAGAGCTCTTCGGCTGGAAATTCGACCGGTGGATGCCCGAGGAGTACTGGCTTATTACCACCGGACCGGCAAACGAGCCGGGGATCAACGGCGGGCTCTTCAAGCGGAGAGGGACCGTCGAGGGGACTTCAGTGATCGCCTATGTCTGCACGATCCAGGTGGAGTCGGTCGATGATGCGGTGGAGAAGGCTGCCGCCATGGGGGGCGCCAGCGTGGTCCCCAAGCGGGCCATCCCGGGGATGGGGTGGCTTGCGTACTCGAAGGACACGGAGGGGAACATATTCGGCATGATGCAAAACGATCCGTCCGCAGAATAGAAAGAGACCAGGTATGACTGCCAGACTTCCGCTGATCGCGCCGACGCTCCTTGTCCTCACGTTCTGCATCCCGAACGGGTCGTCCGCGGAGGTCATCGACTCCTCCGCAATCGGGTTCACGGTGAAGAATACCGTGGAGATCGCCTCCTCCCCTGCCGATGTCTACAATCGCGTCGTGCATGACGTCGGAGGGTGGTGGAACCCGGCGCACACGTATTCCGGCGACGCACACAACCTCTCGATCGATGGAATCGGGGGGGGCTGCTTCTGCGAGAAACTGAGCGGCGGCGGGAGCGTCCGGCACATGACCGTGATCTATGCTGCCCCCGGGAAGGTCCTCCGGATGGACGGGGCCCTCGGCCCGCTCCAGCCGATGGCGGTAACAGGGACAATGACGCTGTCGTTCACGGGATCCGGCACCGGCACGAAGCTCGAATTGACGTACACTGTCGGCGGGTACACTCCACACGGCCTGCAGAGGATTGCACCGGCCGCAGACCGGATGCTCGGCGAACAGATCGGCAGGCTGAAATCGTATATCGAGACGGGAAACCCGGCGCAGGGGGAGAAGAAGTAGGTGGAGGCCGCCGTCACAGAACGGGAGAGCGAACAAACGCGGCAGGCGTTCGACGCGGCGGCGGCGGTGTACGATCAGGCGTACGAAGGTCTCCCCGGGATCCGGCGGATGCGATCGATCACCCGGGGGCTCTACCTGAGGTACTTCCCTCCCGGCGCAAAGCTCCTGGAGATCAACTGCGGGACAGGGAACGACGCCGTGTTCCTGGCGCGGGAGGGGATGAATGTCACCGCGACAGATATCTCGCCGATGATGATCGAGGAGGTAAGGAAGAAAGCCGCACAGCTGCAGGGGGTCTCCGGAGCCGTCAGGGGGATCGTCCTGCCGTTTGACCGGATAGGAGAGCTTGCGGGGGAGTCGTTCGACGGGGTCTGCTCGAACCTCGGCGGCCTCAACTGCACCGGCAGGCTTGGTTCGCTCGCGCGTGACCTCGGCAGGATAGTGAAGCCGGGAGGAGTGTTCATCGCCACGGTGATGCCCCGATTCTGCATCTGGGAGACGGCGGCGTTCGTGGCGCGCTTTCGCTGGCGCAAGGCGTTCAGGAGGCTATCCCGGGGAGGGACTCTTGCGGACCTTCACGGCGGGCATGTACTGACGTTCTATCACTCTCCCGGAGATTTCCGGAGGGCATTCGCCCCGGAGTTCGAGCACCTGAAGACTCTCGGGCTTGCCATCGCAATGCCCCCGCCGAACTTCACACGGGCAGGTTTCCTGACGAACGTCATGGGGGGAGTCGACGACCTGATCGCCGGGCTCCCCCTCTTCCGCTCGATAGGAGACCATTACAGCATGATCCTCCGGCGCAGGAGCTGAAACACCGCTTCCACCCGGTCACTCCCGATCCTTCTACCTCCTGTCGTTCTTCTTATCCGGAGCCTTCGCAGGCGCTTGTGCCGGTGCGACTCTTGCAGGCGCAGGAGCCGGGGCAACGCGCACGGGTGCGGGCGCAGGAGAGACGACCGCCGGGGCCGGCATTGTGCGCACGGGTGCGGGCGTAGGGGCCGCTCTCACAGGTTGGGGCGGAGGCGCGGTTCGAACGGGCGCAGGTACGGGCGAAATCCCTCCCGGCGCCGGCGTGGGCGTGATACGCACAGGGGAGGGGGTCCGCTCCTGAACAGGGGGAGGAGCGACGACGGCCGGAGCAGAGGGGCGTGGCGCTATGCGGGCCCCGCCGGGAATCGTGATCGGCGAGGGTGCCGGAGGGGGTGCATCCGGCCTGGCCGGCGAGACATACACAGGCGACGGCGGCGCGGGCCTGTCACCCTGGTCCACCCGGACCCTGGAAACGGTGCGGCGCCCCACGCGGACCTGATCCTGCTCGGTTTTTCGGGCCGGGATGAGCTCATGCGTCGCCCCCTGTATCGTGATGATGTCGGGGGGACGCTGGACGGCGGTTCCCCTGCTGCCGGTCGACGGCGGAGTCCTCGGAGGAGGAGGAGGAGTCGTCCTGTAGGCTCCGACGTTCAGGCGTGTGAACTGCGGGGCAGGAACGACGGTCCAGTAGTTCTCATATCCTGCTTGATACGCATCGGGATACGATGCCTGGGGCGGACACATGGGGGCCCATCCGACGTAGTCGTTCGATGAGTACCAGTTCACGCGCGCGGGGGACCAATCGTTCCCGGGGACCCAGACCCAGCCAAGGGCGCCGAGTTGCGTCCAGTAACCGTAGTGATACACGACCCACCCGAACGGCTCGTCAGAGTCCCACATCCAGCCGCGGTCGGTCCACACCCACTGGCCGAGCGTGTACGGCCGCCAGTCGGACATCACGGCAGGCTGCCAGACGCGTCCGTAGATGCCGACGTCGAACCAGTTGCCGTACGCATTCAGAACGGGGAACGGCTCATCTGAAGATCCATACGCGGCGGCGGGCGCCTGTTCCGTCCGCGTCCCGGTGTCGGTGATAACGCAGCCGGACACCAGCAGGGACATGCAACTCAGTGTGAAGAGCATATTTTTCATCGCGCGCCTCCTTCAAAACGGGAAAATCCCGTATATTATCGCCATGATAATGTAACAAACTGGCGACAAAGAAACACAAACGGGGGACTTACATCGCATGAAAGAAGCCGCGTGGGTGAAGGAATTCCCGGCCTCCATTACTGTGTGCGACGCAGCCGGGACGATACTTGAAATGAACGACAGCTCCGCCCGGACGTTTGCCGCGGACGGCGGCGCGGGGCTTGTCGGCAAGAACCTGTACGACTGCCACCCCGGGCTTGCGCGCGAGAAAGTCACGGCGCTGCTCTCGTCAGGGTCACCCAATTGCTACACGATCGAGAAGGCCGGAGTGAAGAAACTGATCTACCAGTCACCCTGGTTCGAGTCGGGGACGTACCGCGGGTTCGTGGAGATATCCATCCCGATACCCGTGGAGATTCCACATTTTGTCAGAGAATAAGGGGGACAGGTATCAGTC
>DATJPH010000554.1:0-3024 GCA_035506475.1 Bacteroidota bacterium
TGAGGAGAAAGGCATGAAAAGAGAAATCACCCGCCCGGTCATCGGCATAGTCCTCGTTCTGCTTCTGAATTCCCCTTCGTCGTATTCTCAGGCGGTCACAGTTCACGCCGGCACTAACCGGGTTATTGACTGGGACAAAACTCACTCCGTTCAACTTGAAGGGCGCGTGTCCCCGGAGAAAGCAAAAGTGCAATGGACGTGCGCGCAAAATCCCGAAGTCCGTTTCACGGATGCTTCCCGGCCTGCGACCGTCGTGTCGTTTCCGCGTCCAGGCTACTATTTATTGGTCCTTGCGATGACGGGACCCCGCAAGGATGCGGCGAGCAGTTCCTTGATCGTCAACGTGTGCAAGGCGCACTCCTACAGGGAGCGGCTCTCCGATCTGATCGGTCTCATGACGCTTGAGGAAAAAACCGGACAATTGACGAATGAATCGGATTCCATCCCCCGGCTCGGACTGCGGAAGTACAACTACTGGAGCGAGGCCCTGCACGGTGTGATGGGCAATAGTGCGACGTCATTTCCCCAGGCTGTCGGGATGGGTTCGACGTGGGAGCCCGAGCTGCTGTACCGCGTCGGTACCGCGATATCGGACGAAGCGCGGGCGCTGAATGTCGTTGAAGGAAAGGGACTGACGTACTGGAGCCCCACGATCAATATCGCGCGTGATCCGCGCTGGGGCCGGAATGAGGAATCATACAGTGAAGACCCGTATCTCCTCTCGCGGATGGCGGTGTCGTTCGTCAAAGGGATGCAGGGGAATGATCCGTACTATCTCAAGGCCGTTTCCACTCCGAAACACTTCATGGCCAACAATGAGGAGGGGCGTCGCCACACGGGATCGTCTGATGTCGACATGCGGAGCATGTGGGAGTATTACCTGCCTGCGTTTCGGGCGGCGGTTGTTGAAGGCAAGGCATACTCCATCATGGGCGCCTACAATGAAGTGAATCATGTCCCGTGCAATGCAAACAGCTTCCTGCTGACCGATCTCCTCCGGCGTACGTGGGGATTCGAGGGGTATGTCGTATCGGACTGCGGTGCCGTGTCGGACATGGTGTACGGACACCATTTCTACAAGACCGGTCCGGAAGCGGCGGCAGGGAGTATTCTCGCCGGATGCGACCTGGATTGCGGTTCGGAGTACCGGCGCGACCTCGGGAACGCAGTTGCGGGGGGCCTCCTGCAGGAGAAGGACCTTGATCGCGCGCTGGAACGGGTGCTGTCTGCACGGTTCAGGCTCGGTGAGTTCGACCCGCCGGAAATGGTGCCGTACAGTGCAATAACGAAAGCGCGCCTGGACTGCCAGGAACATCGTGATTTGGCCCTCGAAGTCGCCCGGAAGTCCATCGTCCTGCTGAAGAACAACGGGACCCTGCCGTTGAGCAGGGAGAAAGTGAAATCCATTGCTGTGATCGGTCCAAATGCGGAGGGAGCCCAGCTGGGTATCTACAGCGGGTGGCCCAATCTTCGCCTGGGCGCCCTTGAAGGAATCCAGGCAAAGGCGGGTGTTCTCGGGATCAGGGTGGACCACACGATGGGATGCGGCATCAGCAGCTCGGCATTACGACCGATAGAAGCCCGATACTTCGCGAATGTTGAAGGGACGGGCAGGAGCGGTTTGAAGGGCGAGTATTTTGACAACATGAATCTCTCCGGCAAGCCCCTCCTTACGCGAGTCGATTCCATGGTGAACTTCAACTACGGTACGGGATCTCCCGCGCCGGGCCTGCCGGTCGACCATTTTTCCGTTCGGTGGAAAGGAAAGATCGTTCCTCCCGACACAATTTATGCTCTCGGAACAAGCACGGACGACGGGGTACGGCTGTATCTCGACGGAAAATTGATCATCGACGACTGGACCGATCATGCCGAAACCCCGGATCGGGCCAGTGTGAAGATGATTCCGGGAAAAGAATATGAAGTGGAGATGCAGTATTTCGAGGACGGGCAGGGCGCATGCGCAAGGCTGACGTGGGACTTCAGCGGGAAGGATTTCGGCGACGCCAGGGCGATCGCTGCAAAAGCCGATGTTGTCGTTCTCGTCCTGGGGACCTCTCCGGAGATCTCCCGCGAAGAACTTGACCGTACGTCGATTGATCTGCCGCTGGTCCAGCGGGATCTTATCGCCGAAATCGCATCCGTCAATCCCAACATTGTCATTGTACTGGAAAACGGCGGCCCTGTTGCCCTCGCGGGCGCTGAAAACAAAGCAGCGGCCATCGTCGAGGCATGGTACCCCGGGGAGCTCGGCGGAGCGGCGATCGCCGACGTGCTCTTCGGCGATGTCAATCCCGGCGGCAAGCTCCCGGAGACGTTCTACGCCTCGACGGGGCAGCTCCCTCCCATGTCGGACTACGACCTCATCAATCATCCGCGCACATACATGTATCTCGAACAGCCGGTTCTGTTCCCGTTCGGCCACGGGCTTTCCTACACCCGGTTTGCCTACGACGGCCTGGGGTTTGCTTCCGGCACGGTCGGCAGGAATGGCGAGGCGGAGCTGCACTTCACGGTGCGGAACACCGGCAACGTCAAGGGGGATGAAGTTGCCCAGGTGTACGTCCATGCGCTCAACGCCGGGCGTAAAGTGCCGATCGTCCAATTGAAGCGGTTCCAGCGGGTCACGCTTGCCCCCGGTGAGTCGAGGACTCTCACATTCAGGATTCCGGCCTCGGAATTCTCGTTCTACGATACGAACACAAACGGCTTCATAATCGAGCCGGGAGCGTGGGAGGTAAGCGTCGGCAGCTCGTCGAGAGACATCCGGCAGAAGGGATCTCTGGTTATCGAGTAACGAAACGGCGGTATTGCCGGCGGTGGCTGAGAATATGAGATCCACATCAGACAATAACTGAGGGTACCATGACCAGAAGAATAGTGGCAGTCTTTTTCGCGCTGCTGTGCCTTCCGCGTTCCGCTCCAGCGCAGACAACGATGAACACGCTAGTGGTGCATACGGATGCTGCGAAGGATACCATCAGCAGGTTTATCTACGGGCAGTTCGCAGAACATCTGGGGCAT
>DATJPH010000555.1:0-3975 GCA_035506475.1 Bacteroidota bacterium
GAGTGACTGTAACGAGATATCGGGGCTCAGCCGGAATTGCCAGGATTTCCCACCGTCCGTTGACATGACAATGCCCCCCTTCGCGTTGCTCGCATTGCTCGGCCCTGCGTTGGTCCCGATCCAGATCCGGCTCCCCCTGCAGAAAATGTCTGTGAACACCTCCGTGTAGCCGTACCGAATTGAATCAAGCGTCTGAACACGCCAGGAGACGCCACCGTCCGTGGTATGAATGACGACCCTGTTCGTTGCTGCGGCCCAGCCCTCCAGTGCGCTCGAAAAACGCGCAGCCGTGATCGCCCAAGGCGTCCCGCTCGCCTGAGCGGTCCAGGATAATCCCGCATCAGAAGTGTGGAGTATCCCACTGTAGTTGTCGACGATCCACACTTCCCGTTCGTTTAAAGATGCGAGTGAGAGGAACGTCCTCAGGGGCTGGCCGGCTGGGTGCTGCCAGGCCCAGGTAGTGCCGCCGTCCGTACTCAGACCGAATGTGTTATTGTCGCCGCCTGCCCGGACGCAGGTCGGGCTTGCGGCGTGCACGCACGTGAGGGAGGCAGAAACCCCGCTTGCCTGTACTGTCCAGGTCTCGCCGCCGTCCGTCGTATGAAGGATCCTGCCTGTCTCACCTACCGCCCAGCCGCTATTTGCATCGGCAAAGCTAATGGCGTGATAATACCCTTCTGGTTTGGACGATCTCACGAGCCGCCATGTGCCCTGTGATTCAGCCGGCAGTCCGATGCCTGAATCACGGCATCCCAGGGTCAACGATACCGTTACGGCGATCAAGTAAGGGGCAAATAGTCTCATCTGTATACCCCGATGATGATAAGTGCGAATCTGCGTGCCTAAAGCAGCGCCGACGGCAGCCGCGGCGACGAGATCAGCTCCTCGAATATCTTCCAGCGCACGTCCGGGTTGTCGGGCGTCCCGCCGGCGGACTCGATGAAGCGCTTCACCATGTCCTGTCCGAGGTTGTAGTTGATGACGTAGCTCCTGTACTGGTCGAAGAACTTCGTCCGCTGAGCGGCGCGCTCGGGGCTCATGAGGGCGTAGTTTACGAGATACTCCGTCGCCTCCTCGCGCGTGAAGCTCCCGTCAAGGTAGCGCCGCGCCGCCTCGTTCCCGGCGTACGCCAGCTTGAGAAAGAGCGCGTGGAGGCGGTAGTATTCTTCCGCCTCCTTCCCGTCAAGCCCTGCCAGGGGAAAGAGCGTCTCCCGTTCGAACGCCACGCGTTCCTCACCCGGGAACGCCATGTCGATCCCGAAATTCGCCGTCCCCTCGGCAATGAGCGACTGGGGGCTGAAAAGGGGGTAGACGGTGAACTCCATCCATTTCCGCTCGCGGACGAGGTGCGTCTCCAGGAGCGAGTTGTAGACGTGGTGCCCCGGGTATCCCTCGTGGCTTGCGAGGTCGACGGCCCTGTCGATCGTTATCGGGAAGTCGGTATTCACCTGTATCAGGCTGTGGCAGTTCCCCTTGAACCAGTTATAGCCGCTCCACGACTTCCCCGTCACGTATTCCACGGTAAAGCTCTCCCCCTCGGGGAGCGTGATCCGTTTTGCCGTTCGCGCACGGCTCTCGTTGATCGCCGCCTGGAAAACCCCGTCCAGCTTTTCCCGTGGTATCGCGAACCGCTTCCTGTATGCCTCGAATCTTTCCGGGACGCTCCCGCTCCCCGGGAGTGCCTTGCCGAGTTCGTCCCTGAGACCGGCGAAGTGCTCCTCTGCATGTGTGGGCGCCACGGCGTCGTAGAGCGCCTTCGACTCCTCGTCGAACGTGAACTTCTTCCCGCCGAGCATCTCCACGCGCGCATAGAGCGCCTGGAGCTGCCTGAGGATGTACTGGTGCCGGAGCCGCACCATGGGTTCCATCCTGTTAAACGAGAGCGTCCGAAGCTCTCCCACGGCGGCGACGGCGCCGCGCCGGATTACATCAAGCGGCAACGGTTCCCCTTTGAGTTCCGGCGGCCCGTAGTACGCGTCGACGTAATCGGCGTCGTGTCCCCCGAGTGCGAGGACGAGCCGGATATACATTTCGGAGAGCCGGTTCAACACTGAACTTGAATGCGTCTGTTTCATAATTCTCCTTCTGTCACATGAGTCCGGCGGGGTCGACGTCGACGGTGAGCCGCACGTCGCGCCGCCGTTTCTGTTCCGTCTGCCGTGCCGCCGTGTGAAGCGCTTCGCGCACCGCGGCAAGCGACGGATCTTCTTCCTTGAGACACTTGAGTATCAGGTGCCAGCGGTATTTCCGGTCAATCTTCCCGATCACCGCGGGTGCCGGCCCGAGGAGTGATGCGCGGAGCCCGGTCGACCTGAGTGCGCGGGCGAACCGCTCGGCCTCCTCCCGGACATGGTCCTCGTTCTCCCCCTTCGTTTCCACGAGGACGAGCCGTGAGAACGGGGGATAATCAAGCTCGCGGCGGGCGCGGATCTCCTCCTCGTAGAACGCGCCGAAATCGTGGTCCACGACGTGCGCGAGCGTATAGTGCGCGGGCTGGTGCGTCTGGATCACGACCTCCCCCCTGAGCGTGCTTCTGCCGGCGCGCCCCGCCACCTGTGTCAGGAGCTGGAACGTTCTTTCGGACGCGCGGAAATCGGGGAGGAGCATCTGCGTGTCGGCGGAGATCACACCCACGAGCGTCACGTGGGGAAAATCGAGCCCCTTGGCCACCATCTGCGTGCCGAGGAGTATGTCCGTCTTCCGCTCGCCGAACGAGCGGAGGAGCCGGTCGTGCGCCCCCTTGCGTGTCGTCGTGTCGAGGTCCATGCGCTCGACACGGGCGGCGGGAAAGAGGCGCTCGATCTCCTGCTCGACTTTCTGCGTTCCTGCGCCGCGCAGGGCAATGTCGGTCCCCCCGCATTTGGGACAGAGGATGCTGGGTTTGCGGACAAGCCCGCAGTAGTGGCATCGCAGGTGCTTCTTCGCCAGGTGGTACGTGAGCGACACGTTGCAGTTGTCGCACATCTCGGCATAACCGCAGTCGGGGCACTCCACGAACGGGGCGAAGCCCCGCCTGTTCTGGAGGAGTATGATCCCCTCGCGCCGCTCCAGCCGCTCCGTGATCTTCTCTTTGAGCAGCGTTGAGAGAAGGGGCTGAACGAAGTGCTTGAGCGGCGCCCGCGACTCCGGGGGGAGCGATTCCTTGAGCGCCGCGTACTCCCGCTTTCGCTCCGCGGTCATGTCGACGACCACGACGCCCGGCATCGGGACGTCGTCGATCCGCCCGGGCATCTCCAGGAGCGTGTATTTTCCCCCCTGCGCGTTGAAATAGGACTCCGCGCTGGGCGTGGCGGATCCCAGAATGACCACCGCCCCGGCAAAGCTCCCCCGCACGACGGCCACGTCGCGCGCATTGTAGCGGGGCGTGGAATCAAATTGGTTGTATGACGACTCGTGTTCCTCGTCGACCACGATGAGCCCGACGTGCGCGAGGGGAGCGAACACCGCGGAGCGGGGCCCGATCATGATCCGTGCCTCCCCCTTCTGCGCCCTCCTCCAGGCGTCGTGACGCTCCCCCGGCGACATGCGGCTGTGGACGACCGCGACCGCCGCCCCGAAATGCGATTTGAAACGGCGCACGGTCTGGGGGGTGAGCGCGATTTCCGGCACGAGCACGATCGCGCTCCTGCCGAGGTCAAGCGCATGACGGATCGCCTCGATATAGACCTGTGTCTTCCCGCTCCCCGTGACGCCGTGCAGGAGAAACGTCCCGCCGGCCGGGGAGTCCATGGCGTTCGTAATCGCGCCGAGCGTCCGCTGCTGTGGCTCGTTGAGGACGATGCCGAGGGTCTGGAGCTCCGTCCCGAAATCCTGCTCGCGGGACACCTCGATCCGGCCCGTGGCGATCACACCCTCCCCCACGAGCGCGCGCAGCTCCCTCAGGGTGGATCCCGTCTGCCTGAGGAGATCCCTGACGGGGACCCGTGCGCTCCGCGCGGCAATAATGCCTTCAAGAAGGGCCCGGCGCTTCTTCTT
>DATJPH010000556.1:0-7219 GCA_035506475.1 Bacteroidota bacterium
AGAGATTCTCCTGCGCCCGGGTTGTGAGCGCGGAATACTGCGCCTGGCGTTCCTCGAATTTCTTGTGCACGAGCTTCCCGAGCCGGTAGACGGCCAGAGAGACGAACGGGAGCGGAATCAGGGCCAGGAGCGTCAGCTGCCAGTCGGCCCACAGCATCACGCCAAGGACCATGGTGAACGTCATCAGCGTGTCCGTCGGGTACATGATCCCCGGACCGAGCGCGTTGCGGACCGCGCTGATGTCGTTTGTCGCAAGCGCCATCAACTCGCCGGTGGGCGTATTCTGGAAGTAGGCGAGGGGAAGTTTCTGGATGTGGGAGAGGAAGTCATTCCTGATGTCGAACTCGACGTGCCGGGAAACGACGATGATCGTCTGGCGGGTCAGGAACGTGAATATCCCCGCCACAAGGGAGAAGCCGACGACGAGGATCGCATAGGTGAGGACCCCCCCCTTGTCGAGCACGCCGGTCTGGAGTCCCGCTTTCAGCTCGTCGATGGCGCGGCCCACGAAGAGCGGGAGGGCAACGTTGAAGACGTTGCTCAGGACCACGGTCAGGAGCCCCCAGAGCAGGGTATTCCTGTACCGTGCAAGATACGGACGCAAGCGAAGGAGCGGTTTCAAACGTTACCCGATTGTTTCAAATCCCGTGTACCTGTGAAGCACGGCCGGCACGACGACCTTCCCCTCCGGGGTCTGATACTGTTCCAGGAGTGCGGCGACCATGCGCGGAAGTGCCAGCGCCGAACCGTTGAGCGTATGGACGATTTCAGTTTTCCCCCCCGCCTCCGGCCGGAAACGGATGTTCATCCGCCGCGCCTGGTATGACTCGAAGTTGCTGATGGACGACACCTCGAGCCACCGTGACTGCCCGGGCGACCAGACTTCCAGATCGTATTTCTTGGCCTGGGTGAACCCGAGATCCCCCGCGCACATGAGCAGCACCCTGTAGCGGAGGCCGAGTTTCCGGATCAGGTGCTCCGCGTCGGCGCGCATCGCTTCGAGTTCTTCGTATGACCTGTCCGGATGGACGAGCTTCACAAGTTCCACCTTGTTGAACTGGTGCACCCTGTTGAGCCCCCGTACGTCCTTCCCGTATGAACCCGCCTCGCGCCGGAAGCAGGGGGTGTACGCGCAGAAGCTCACCGGGAGCTGCTTCTCGGGGAGTATCTCGTCCCTGTAGAAATTCGTCACCGGGACCTCCGCCGTGGGGACAAGAAACAGGCCGTCCCGGGCGATTTCGTACATCTGGTCCTCCTTGTCCGGAAGCTGCCCGGTCCCCGTGGCGCTTGCGACGTTGACCATGAGCGGGGGGGCCATCTCGGTGTACCCGCGGGCGCGCGCTTCGTCGAGGAAGAAGTTGATCAGCGCCCGCTCGAACTGCGCACCCCGGCCGACGTACACGGGAAACCCCGCGCCCGTGATCTTGGTTCCACGCGCAAAGTCGATCAATTTGAGCTTTTCGGTCAAATCCCAGTGCGGTTTGAGCGCAAAATCGGCAACCGGCTCATCCCCCCAGGTCGCCACCGAGACATTGTCCGCGGGGGTCTTCCCCGCCGGGACGCTTGAGTGAGGGATGTTGGGTATGAGCAGGAGCGTCGCACGCAGCTTTTCCTCCACCCCGGCCAGCTCAGCGTCAAGCGTCTTGATCTGTTCGGCGACATCGCGCATCTCGGCAATAAGAAGAGAGGCGTCCTCCCCCCGGGATTTCATCCTTGCGACATCCGCCGACACGCTGTTGCGGCGGCTCTTGAGCGTTTCGACGTTCTGGAGGTGACGCCGGCGCTCCTCATCAAGGGCAATCGCCTCGTCGATCGCCGACTCCGGTTCTCCTTTGAGCCGCACACCTTCCCTGACCGCCCCGGCGTGTTCACGGATGTATTTGATGTCGAGCATACTTCCCGTCCTTCAGTGTTTCCCGCGGCTGTGCGGCTGCCCGGGGACGGGTCCGCTGTCGGCGGCCCTCCGTTTCCCGCGGGAGATCTGGTTCTTGAGCACCGCAAGGCCCTGTTCAATCGTCGAGGGGTGGATGCCGAGCTCCACCTCTGCTTTCAGCGTGATCAGGCCCGATTTGAGAGGCCGGTGCGCGGGCTGCCGGAGCTGCGCGGTCTTCACGGGCGAGATCAGGGAAGCATCGAGGTTGAATGCCCGGGCGATGCGCACGGCGAATTCATGCCGTGAAACGATGTCTCTTCCCGCAATGTTGTAGACGCCCGTCCTGCCCAGCTCCACGCCCCGCAACAGGCCGTAGGCGAGGTCGTCTGCCAGCGTGGGATTCCCCATCTGGTCGTCCACAATCCGGACAGGCGTCTGTTTCTCGAGGCTCTGGATAAGCCAGAGCGCGAAGTTCTGCTTGACGCCGGGGGCGAAACCGTAAAGGATCATCGTGCGCGCGATGAGAAAATTCATCCCTGATGCCCGCAGCGAATTCTCCCCGGCGAGCTTTGTCTTGCCGTAATAGCTCAGGGGTTCGGGCCTGTCCTCCTCCGTGTACGGTCCGTCCTTGCCGTCGAAGACGTAGTCGCTGGAGACGTGCACGATCGTGGCATCGGTGCGCCGGGCCGCTTCGATGATGTGCTCCACCCCGCCGACGTTCACCTTCCAGGCGGTTTCCCTCTCCGTCTCGCACGCATCGACGTTCGTTATCGCCGCGCAGTTGATGATGACATCCGGCTCGGCGTGCGCGACGACCTGCTTGACCTCTTTTTTCGACGTGATATCCGCCTGAACGTATTCCGCCGGGTCCATCGGCCGCACCGGGACGTTCTCGAAGGAAGTGAGCGTCACGGAGGCCGGCGTCCCGCGGACAAGAAGCTCGGCGACCTTCTGCCCGAGCAGGCCGTTGCTGCCGAAAACGAGCACGCGTCGTGCGCTCATCGCAGGCTTTCCTCAAGAGCGGTCGCGGCGTCTGTCCTGTCATCCCTGTACTTCACGATCACGGGACTTGAGAGCGAGAGCCCCATCGTTCGTCCCCAGTCGCTGTCCAGGGGCCGGCTCCCGGGGACAACCACGGCGTTCTCCGGTATGACAAGGGGGGTGGACGAGGTCTTCCGGTAGACGACCTGCTTCACGGCATCATAGACCGGCGTGCCGCCGGTGAGTATCACGCCCGAGGCGATGACGGCGCCCCTGCTGACGATCGTCCCTTCGTATATCCCGCAGTTCCCTCCGACGAGCACGTCGTCCTCGATGATGACGGGCATCGCGCCGACCGGCTCGAGCACGCCGCCGATCTGGGCGGCCGCGCTCAGGTGGACGCGCTTGCCGATCTGCGCGCAGGATCCCACAAGCGCGTGCGAGTCGACCATCGTCCCCTGGTCGACGTATGCCCCGGTGTTGATGTACATCGGCGGCATGCAGACGACCCCCCGGGCAACGAACGCACCGTCACGAATCGACGAGCCCCCGGGGACAAGCCTGATCCCGTCGGCCGCCGAGAGGTTCTTCAGGGGGAACGTGCTCCTGTCGAAGTAGCGGAACCTGCCGTCGATCGACACGTCTTCGAGCGCGCCGATGCGGAAACCGAGAAGAATCCCCTTCTTCACCCAGTCGTTGACGACCCAGGTGGTACCTTTCTTCTCGGCCGCCCGGAGCTCGCCCCTGTTGAGGAAGAACTTGAACTCCTGAAAGCTCTTCAGGGCGCCGGCGCGGTCGATCGTCCCGGGGTCCCTGTCGAAGAGCGATTCGATGTCCGCCTGGAGGCCCATGGCTCAGCGGATGAGCTTCAGCTCTTTGAGGGCCTTCACAAGTTTCGGCCGCGCTTCCTCCCCCAGGTTCGTCAGCGGCAGGCGGCACGATTCCTCGAGAAGCCCCATCATGGCCATCGCGGCCTTGACCGGTATGGGGTTCGATTCAACGAAGTTCGCGTTCATCAGATGGAGCAGGCGGAAATGCATTTCCCGCGCGTCCCCGAGTTTTCCCTTCAGCGCGAGCCGGACCATGCGCGAGAACTCGCCGGGGACCTCGTTTGACACGACGGAGATGATGCCGTCTGCGCCGAGCGCAACAAGCGGCAGCGTCAGGTTGTCATCGCCCGACCAGACGCCGAATCCCCCGGGACGGTGATGCAGGATCTCCATGATCTGCGACAGGTTTCCCGACGCCTCCTTGACGCCGGCGATGTACGACACGTCCTTCGCGAGCCGGAGGGTCGTCCGCGCCTCGATGTTCGACGCGGTCCTGCCGGGAACGTTGTAGATGACGATCGGCATCTCCACCGCGTCGGCGATCGTGCTGAAATGCTGATACAGCCCTTCCTGCGTCGGCTTGTTGTAGAACGGCGCGACACTCAGGATGGCGTCCGCCCCGCGGCGTTTGGCTTCCTCCGCCAGGGCGACCGCTTTGGCCGTCGAGTTGCTGCTCGCCCCGGCGATGACGGGGACACGCCCGTGCGTCTGTTCGACGACCATCTCGATCACCTGTGCCTGCTCCGCCTCGGTGAGCGTGGCTCCCTCCCCGGTGCTGCCGACAGGGACGAGGGCTTCCACGCCCGCCTTGATCTGCCGGTCAACGAGCTCCCGCAGGACGACCTCGTCCACCGACCCGTCTTTCTTGAACGGCGTCACGAGGGCGGTGCCGGTACCCCGGAAGAGAAGCTTTCGTCTTGCCATGATGATTCCTTTCAAAGTCCGTTGACCGGAGCGGCTCAGAGCGTGATCACGTCGCGCATCGTGTAGAAGCCCTTCTTCCCCCTGAGCCATTCCGCGGCGACGACGGCCCCGAGCGCAAAGCCCGACCGGTTTTTTGCCGCGTGCACAAGCTCGATGGAGTCCGCGTCGGAGTCGAACACGACGGCATGCGTCCCTGTGACGCTCCCGAGGCGTGTCGACGAGACGTGGAGCTGATTCGGCTTGATCCCTCCGCGGGGAGATTCCGCGAGAATCTCGGTTTTCCGCTTCATCCCCTGGAGCACGGTCGACGCGATCGTCAGCGCGGTGCCGGAGGGGCTGTCGACTTTCGCGCGGTGGTGCCTCTCCAGCACCGCCGCGTCGTACTGCGTGTACCGGTCCATCAGATGGGAGGCATGGGCGACGATCTGCGTGAAGATGTTGACGCCGAGGGAGAAGTTCGGCGAATACAGGAACCCGATCCTGTGCTCCTTGACGAGCTTCCTGACGGCGTCGAGCCTGTCGTACCATCCGGTCGTGCCGACGACGATGTTCTTCCCGCACGCCGCCACCGCGGCGATATTATCGAGAACGACGCCCGGCGTGGAAAACTCGATGCAGACGTCGACGCCCTTGAGCGATTCTGCCGTCAGTCCCAGGCTCCCGGTATTGTTCTGCACGTCGAAAACCTTCGCTACCGTGAGCCCTTTCCCTTTTGCGGCGCTCTCGACTTCCTTGCCCATTTTCCCGTAGCCTATGAGCGCGATATTCATGGCGACCTCCAAGGGTGAACCGCCCTGTGAGAGCCCGGCATCATCCGGGGAGAACCTGATCCTCCGCCGCGCGCATCCGGGAGGCCGTGAGGTTGGCAAACTCCGCGGACCCCTTCAGATCGGACGTCGCAACGTACCGGTAGAGGAACGCCGCGCCGAAGGCGTCACCGGAGCCGGTTCGATCCCCGGCGCCGCCCGAGGGTATCCCCGGGATCTCGCAGCGGACAACCTTCTTATGCTCGCTTTCAAAGAGTGTCGCCCCCCGTGAGCCGCGCGTGATAACCACACCGGTCACGCCGAGCGTCAGCAGGTGCCCCGTGAGCTGCTGCTCCGTGAGCCCGTCCACGGTAAGGCCCGAGGCTTCTTCCTCGCTGAGCTGGACGGTCGTCACCATGAACGCCCAACGCCGCCAGTCGGCAAGGGGCCTCCTGACCCGCTCCCTTCCCGGACCGATGCCCGTCGTGAGATTGTGGTAGTCCAGATGGATGGGCGTTGCGCGGGCACGAACCTCCATGCGGATCTGGTCAAGCGTCTCGATCTGCATGTCGGAGCCGGAAACCATGTTGACGAGGAGCCCGTCGGCGGAGAGGAACTTCCGTATCCTCTCGAAAGGGATAGGAGGGGCTATCTCCCCCGTGCATGCGACGCGGACGCCCTTCTCCTTCTCAAAGACGTCGATCCTGTTTGTCGGGCCGGCGAGCGTGAACACTCCTGACGGATCGGCGGCAGGACACCGGCCGAGCCATTCGAGAAACCTCTTCTCGTCTTCGGCTCCGACCCCGCAGACAGGAAGCACCGTGTCGCCGGGTCCGGCAAGGGCACCGAGCGCAGCAACCGCGTTGGCGATGCCGCCCCAGCGTTCCCGGGGAGGTCCGCCGGCAGGGTTCTCACGATCGATACACAGGTGTCCGAGCAGGAGAAGTTTCATTGGAACACGCGTCGATGGGCGCTCACAGGCGGGGTCAGAACTTCGCCCCGCCGGCTCGAAATTCGGCGAGCTTCCGTCGGAGCCCATCGTCGCTCAGCGCGAGAATTTCGGCGGCAAGCACGGCCGCGTTTTTCGCACCGGCGGACCCGATGGCGACCGTTGCCACAGGAATGCCCGCGGGCATCTGTACGGTCGAATACAGGGCGTCCACGCCGTTCAGCGCGGATCCGTCGAGAGGAACGCCAATGACCGGGAGGGTCGTGTGTGCCGCGGCGAAGCCCGCCAGATGGGCCGCCATCCCGGCTGCCGCGATAATGACCCCGTAGCCTTCGGCTTCGGCGCCCTTGACGAATGCCGCTGTCTGGTCAGGCTGCCGGTGAGCGGAGGAGATCCTGAGATCGTGGGGAATGCCGAATTTCGCAAGGTACTCTGTGCACCCTGCCATCGCCTGTTCGTCACTCTTGCTGCCGAGCAGGACCGCGACTTTTCGCATTGTCAGATCTTCGCCGTGTAGGGATAATTGCCCGCTTCACATTTCCGCCAGAGGGCCTGGCAGGCAAATCTGTTTTCATAGAGCGCGCGACCGATGACGACCGAATCCACACCGATCGGTTCCAGTTCCTGCACCTTCAGGAGATCGTCAAGCCCGCCGATGCCCCCCGCCGCCGTGATACGCATGCCGGTCTTCTCACCCAGGTCGCGCAGGACGTCAAGATTGACGAGGGCCGGCGAGCCGTCTTCCCCGATATCGGCGTACACAAGCCGCCGGAAGCCGAGGCCTTTGCCGTTGAGCGCCACGGAGAGGGCCGTGAGCCCGGAGGTCGCCGTCCCGCCGTGGGTCGCAACGATGCCCCGCACGGCATACATCGCAAGGACGACCTTGCTGGGGCCGTACACCCTGAGCAGCCGCTGG
>DATJPH010000557.1:0-2512 GCA_035506475.1 Bacteroidota bacterium
TCCTCCCTGTCGGCGAAGACGACCCTCTTCAGCCATTCCAGGTTCTCCGCGTGGATGCTCGTTCCAAGGAAGAGGTCGAGAAACGGGAAGACCTTCGTGTTATACCCCGTGTCGAGCCCGATGATTCTCCAGAACCTGTTCTCGAGACAGAAGTAGCTCGTCTCCTGGGCGAGCGCAGGCAACACGTGCTCGAAGTACCCCTCCCCGCCCGAATACATCTCGTGGTTCCCGTTCAGCGCGAACGAGCGCTCCGCCCTGTACCAGTCGTCAGGCCCGAGGAAGTAGGAGTTCACCTCGTTGACACGCCCCGAGTAATAGATGTCGCCCAGATGGATCGTCATGTTCGGCTTCTGCCGCTGGCGTATCGACTCCATCACCCTGTAGGCGCTGGCGATCCCCGATCCCCAGTCGCCGACGAGCGCGATCTTGCACGTCTCGGCAAAGGGGAAGAGGCCAGGCCGCGAGGAGAGCGTCCCGCTGTATGTCGGAAACGCCCGCCGGGGAGTGAAGGCGACCCTCAGGTACTCGATGATCCATGTGAGGAACGCACCGTTGAGCAGGCCCCCGATGTTCCTGGGGGGCGGGACGATGATCGACTGCGCAAGGGACCAGGCGGCCTTCTTCGAGGAGGTCGCACGGACGTCACCCACGTTCCTCAGTGTGCGCATGGGGCGGGCTACTGCTTTCTTTCAAACCGGGATTCGCCGGAGGGATCGATCTGCTTCAGGGCGACGACCCTGCCGGATTCGGCGACAAACTCGATCACCAGGTCGGAGAACTGCTTCACGCGGAACTTCCCCGCCTTCCACGGGATGAGCTCCAGTTTCGGCGTCCCGGGGGCGGCCAGGTAGAGCGTCCCGTCCACGAGGAGGACTTCGATGGTCCCCCCGGCAAGCGTGTACTTGCCGGTGTAACGGGCAAGGAGCCCGGGCTCGCTGAGCGCCGCGTCGGGCCTCCGGACGAACGTGACCTCGCCTTCGTCGAGCGACGTAACGATCCTGTCGATATCCCCCTGCGGGCTCGTGAGGTAGTTCAGCGACCAGAGGCCGTACTGCTCGTCGTCCGGCGAATCGAACCTGTCATAATGAAAGTGGCTCAGGGGGAGGACCATGTGATGAAAATCCATCACGAGGGCGGTGTCCTTCAACGTGACGCTCATGACGCCGTAGGCGGGGTTCTCAAACTCCCCGGCATAGTCCCCGAGCGGGTGCGAGGGGAGCGTCCCCCTGACACGCGAGGCGCCGGCCTTTGCGCGGGCTTCCTTCCCGGCCTGTTTCCCCTTCATCCGGTCGTCGAGACCCCGGCGGCTCCAGGGAGTCTGGTCGAGCCCGAGGAGGCGCTCGTAGATATTGTAGCTGATGATGTTGTACAGCGGGGCGGCGTGATCGCCGATGACGAAAAGGACCACGCCGATACTGTCATAGGGCATGCTCGAAACCTGCGAATGGAACCCCGGCAGGTCGCCGCCGTGGTACGTCAGGTAGTGCCCCCTGTACGAGGCGAACCACCTCCCCATGCCGTACACGGGGTTCAGGAGCTCCCCGTACCCCCTGTTCTCGAGCCCGGAGTTCGTCATCGCGATCGACGGTGAGAGGGATGCCCGCACGACGCCGGACGGGATTACCTGCTTCCCCTCGAACTTCCCGCCGTTCATCAGCGCGGTGAGCCAGCGCGACATGTCGTGGATGTTCGAGATGATCGACCCGGCCGGGCCGAGCCCCTTCCCCTCTTCGTACACGGGAATCTCGTACAGCGTCGTCGTGTCCCTCTTTTCGTCGTACGGGACGGCGTGGTCGGGCCGAGCAACCATCTCCTTCGCGGAGAATATCGTCGAGGTCATCCCGAGAGGGGTGAAGAGCTTCTCCCTGACAAAATCCTCCCACGTCGTGTGCGTGATGAGCTCGACGATATAGCCCGCGGAAGCGTACATCATGTTATTGTACAGGAACCCCTGCCTGATCGGCTGGCTCGGCTCGAGATACCTGAGCCTGTCGAAGAGCTCCTTCCGCGTGAAATCCGATTTGTACCAGATCAGGTCGTGCCGTGAGATCCCCGTGCGGTGCGCGAGCATGTCGCGGATAGTCACGGTGTTGTTCAACTGGTCGTCGTAGAACCGGATTTCGGGGACATAGTTGCGTACCGGCCTGTCCCACTCGAGTTTCCCCTCATCGACAAGGAGCCCGACAGCCATCACCGTGAAGAGCTTCGTATTCGAGGCAATCTGGTACAGCGTATTCTCGGTAACGGGGAGCTTCTTTCCGTAGTCACGGTACCCGTACCCCTTCGCCAGGACGACCTTCCCCTTCACGATGATTCCCACCCCCGCGCCGGGGACATTCCAGTCCTTCAGCACCTTCTCCATGTAGCCGTCAAATCCCTCAAGCCGCTTCTGAGGCGGCGCATCCTGAGCCAGCGTCGCCGCAGGAATCGCCGAAAACAGAATGGCGGCCAGGCACGCCAGACTGCAGCACGAGAGAACTCTGAAGGACTTCACATACACCTCCGGGCTGTG
>DATJPH010000558.1:0-13892 GCA_035506475.1 Bacteroidota bacterium
GAGCGAGGCCAGGAGCGCCTCCCACGCATGCCCCTTCCTGAGGAGCGGAGGGCGCTCCATGTCCCTGATGTCCGTCGGCGTGACGCGCAGCGCGCACGGGAGCCCTGTCTCCTCATGCGCGCGCCGGAGCGCATCGTGGAGGAGCGCGACGATCTCCGCGCCCCACTCCGGGTGTTCCGTCATGGGGGGGAGGAGCTCGAATTCCACCATGAGCCCGGGGAGACGGAGCCTCGAGGAGGCCCGGGAGAAGATCCCGCTGATTTCCGTGTACTCCGCCATCACCTCATGCCAGGTCGCGGCCGTGATGGCCATCGGCGGGAGTGTGAAGTTGAGCTCGGGGTAGACTTTCCCCCCTCCGACGATCAGTCCGAATCCGCATTCGACGGGGTGCGGCGCCCTTCCGAACGAGAAGGCGGATGTGTCGGGGATCGCAAGGCTTTCGTACGCAGTGATCGGTTCTTCCATGACAGGTCTTTTCCCGGTGTCTTTCCTGGTTTAGAGAGCAATGAGTGTGCGGATCACCGCCGAAGCATCTCTCAGGCTCCCGGTGTCGATCCACTCGCCGGCGGTGTGCGCCTGGGCGATGTCTCCCGGGCCGAAGACGACGGCGGGTATCCCCGCCGCGCCGTAGATCCCGGCGTTCGTGGCGTACTGCGCGGATTCGATCCGCACTTCGCCGCAGACGCGGCGGAGGGCCCCGGAGAGCGAGCGGACGATGGGGCTCTCCGGCGGGACCTCCATGGCGCCCACCGAGAGGTGGGGCGGCTCGAACTCCCAGCCCGGAAGACCGCCGAGCGCAGTGCGGACCGCGCCCAGTATATCTTCCGCGGATTCCCCCGGGAGCGTCCGGCGGTCCACCTCCACGGCGCATCGCTCCGCTATGATGTTGACCGCTTCCCCCCCCTCGATCACTCCCGCGCTGAGCGAAGGCGCACCCAGCAGCGGATGCCCGGCGCCGCTTCTGAGCGCGCGCGCATAGGCTTCAAGCCTGACAAGGAGGGGGCCCATCGCGTAGATCGCATTGCTCCCCCGTTCGGGATATGCGGAGTGGGCCGCGACCCCGCGCGTCACGATCCGCCACCGGGTCACCCCCTTGTGAGCGCGGACGATCCCCAGGAGCGTGGGCTCCCCCACGATCGCAAAATCGGCGGCGAGCCCGCCTGCGACGGCATGGCGCGCCCCCGTGAACTGGTACTCCTCGTCCGCGGCCGCAAGGAGAATGATGTTGTACCGGAACTTCGCCCCCTCATCAAGGAGCGAACAGACGGCGTGGAGGAACGCCGCCAGAGATCCCTTGGTATCGCACGCCCCCCTCCCGTAGAGCCTCCCCCCCCGCACCTCAGGCGCAAACGGGGGGATCGTCATCGAATCCGTCTGCACCGTATCTGTATGGGCTTCAAGGAGAAGCGTCTCCCTGACGCCGGCATCGACGTAGGCCGTCACGTTGGGGCGCCCGGGCGCGACTTCGCTCAGGACGGCGTCAACGCCCCGGGAGCGGACGTACGCCGCCACGTAGTCGGCGACTTCGCGCTCCCTGTAGCCCGGACCGGTTTTCCCCCGCCCCATCGGGTTGACGCTCGGGATGGCGACAAGGTCGGCAAGGAGACTGACCAGCGGATCATCCGTCATGAGAGACACCCGACTCCTTCGTGAGCTTACGCGGTAAACACCCTCTCGGCGATGCGGAAGCGCTCGATCGTACTCTGTGCGAGTGCGAAGCAGATCCCCGTGCCTCCAGGGATGGAGATTTTCCCGTCGTGCACCGTGATGAGGGGCTCGATAATGTCGTCAAGAAACCACCTTGCGGAAGATCCGACGTCGGTCGGATACGCGAAGTTCGGAAGCGTCGCCAGGTGAAGTGCCTGCGCGCGCCCCACGCCGAGTTCGGGCATCGTCCCGGCCCAGACGGGGATCCCCCCCCTGGCGCACATGTCGTGCATCGCCCTGGCGGCCGAGAGCCCCCCCACCCGCTGTATCTTGATGTTCACGATCCTGCAGCTTTTCAGCCGGATCGCGCGCCGCACCGCGGCCAGATCGGCCGCCCCTTCGTCAAGGCAGAGGGGCGTCCTGATGGAGGACTGGAGCTCGGCGTGCCCCTTCAGATCGTCACCGGGGAGAGGCTGCTCGATCATCAGGAGCCCGAAGGCATCGAGCGTCCGCAGGTGAGGGAAGTCGCGGCGCGTGTAGGCACCGTTGGCGTCTGCCATCAGGGGGATGTCGCCGAACCTCTGCCGGATCTCACCCAGGGGCCCGACGTCCCATCCTGGTTGTATCATGATCTTGACCCGCCTGTACCCGTCGGCAAGATGCTTTTCGATCGTCTCCAGGAGCTCCGGGATCCCCTTCGTGATGCCGACCGCGAGCCCCGATTCCACGGGGACGGAAAACCCCCCCAGGATCTCATAGAGCGGCTTCCCGGAGGTCTGTGCCTCGATATCCCAGTACGCCGTCTCGAGACCCGCCCGGGCGAACGGGCTCCCCCCGGTCCGGTCAAGAAGCCGGTTGATCGAAGCGACGGAGTCGGCCTTTGCCGAGAGTGCCGCGGGGATCAGCCGCTCCGAGAGAAATTTCCAGACCGACTCGGGCGTGTCGTCCGAGTAGAACGACCCGGCCATCGGAGAAGCCTCCCCCACGCCGGAAACCCCCCCGGCGTCGACGCGGACGAGTATCCCGTCTTTCTCGCTCACTTCGCCGTTGCTGATGCGGAACGGCGCGACAAGCGGCACCCTGACGTGCGTGAGCGTGATCCTCTCGAGGCTCATCTCCACCGCACCGGGTTGCGGAGCTCGCCTATCCCCCTGATGCGGCAGGTGATGACGTCGCCGTCGGTCACCGGGGAGATCCCCTCCGGCGTCCCTGTCGATATGATGTCGCCGGGCTCCAGCGCAATGAGCCGGGAGACCCAGGAGATGATTTTCGCGATGCCGAAGACCAGGTTCTTCGTGTTCGCCTTCTGGCGGATCCTCCCGTTCACGCGGCACTCGAGGTCGACGTGCACCGGGGGCCTGAACTCGTCCGCCGTGACGATCCAGGGGCCGAGGGGGCAGAACGTGTCGAAGCTCTTGGAGCGGAACCACGGGTGTTTCTTCCCGACGTCCAGCGTCTGTATGTCGCGCGCGGTCACGTCGTTGAGAATCGTGTATCCGGCGATATGGTCCCAGGCGCTCTTCTCGCTGACCCCCGCGGCCCGCTTCCCGATCACGACGGCGAGCTCCACCTCGTGGTCCATCCGCCCCATCCCGTGCGGTATCCTCACGGTCTCCCCGGGGCCGATGATCGCGCTCGGGGCCTTCACAAATATCATCGGCTCCTTCGGGAGCGGCATCTTCCCCTCCCTGGCGTGCAGCGCGTAGTTCAGCCCCAGCGCGATGATCTTCCCCGGCGAGCGGAGCGGGGCGGTCATGCGGGCTTCGGGAGCAACCGTCACAAACCTCTCCAGCCGCTCCCGCGCGATGAAGCCGAGGACTTCGCCGAAGAGCTCAACGTCGAACTGCCCCCTGGCAAGGAGGTCGGCGACCGTATCGGTTCCCGCCGCGACGACGCCGTGCCGGAGCATGTACATGACCCGCTCGGCCTTCCCGTAGTTGATCCACCTCTTCCCCGTCCTGATGCCGACAAGGGGGCCGGAACGGTCTTCAAACTGTGCGACGTGCATGGGACCCCTTTCAGCGCGCGTTGATTGTTTCGTTGAAACGGACCCCCACCGGGTGCTCTCCCTCGAGAACGCTCCGCGGGTACGCAAGGACGCGCGCCCGGCGTTCCGGGTCGTCCTTTGTCAGCTCGTCGATCCAGTGGACCCCGTAGAGGACATGGTTCACTTCGTCGGCGAGGAGGAATTCCAGGAGCTGGACGGAGCGCTCGTCGTGCGTCTCCTTCGCCTTCCTGATCCAGTCGCGCAGGTGCTTGCAGCTTTCGCTCTCGAACGTCATGTTCGAGAGGGCCAGGCGCTCCAGGGGGTCGGGCCGGTTCACGTCCTGCTCCCAGCCCCAGCAACTCGTCTTGAACATGCCGACCCGGCCGCCGAGCTCCTCGAGGCGCCTCTGGACGATCTCCGCGTGTCGGGATTCGTCCCATGCCTGCCGCGCCATGTCGAGCTTCATCTGCCAGGGGATGCCGGGGAAATCCGCCAGGATCCTCCCCATCCGCTCGACCGTGATGAACTCGCTGTTCAGGAGGTCGTGGAGGAGGTGCTGCTTCCCTTCCTGCGTGTCGAACGACCAGTTCTTCTCGGTGAACGCCGCAGGGTTCGTGATCACGTCCCAGCGGCTGTCCCGCGCGGGGAGCAGGCTGTAGGCGTGGACTTTCGTGAACGAGTATTGCGCCCGGGCTCCCCCTTTTGCGGCGATCCCCCCCTCTTCGCCCAGCGCGCGGATGAGCTCCCCGCTCCACGCGGCGGAGCCGGCGTCGGCACCGAGCCGCGCGATGACCCTTTCGGCCCAGGCGCAGTGATCCCTCTCCTCGTCGGCGATGTGCCGGAGGATGTATGCTGTCGGCTCATCGGCCGGGATCTCCGCCAGCGCCAGGTGCTCCCTGTACGCCGCAATGAGGGCCGGCTTCAGCACCCGGTAGAGCCCCACCATCCGCCCGGCGTCCCCTTCGGCTTTCCAGACTTTTTCGATGATCCGGACGATCCCGTCGGAGGGGGGGATCGCGTGAAAATGCGCGGAGCGTCCTTTCAGCTCGGGGATCCGCTTCCCCAGGAGGTCGGCGTGGACGGCGTCCTGGTACATCTGGCGGCCGAACCCGATCTTGATCTCGGGATCCACGATCGTGTACGCCCAGCTCCCCATGAGCTCCATCATCTGGACCTCGAGGTACTGGTAGCGCCCGAGAAGCTCGAGGTTTCTCTGCACGGTCAATGTTTCCGCCATGGCCTCTCCTTTCTCCCGTTCATGATACTGATGCCTGCACATCGGCCGGCATGCTCTTGAATATGACCATCGGCCGATCGCTCCTGAACTCGTGCGTCCCGACGGAGGCCGGGACGAACAGCTGCATCCCGCGCGCGAGACGGGTTTCGCCCCGGGAATGGCGGAGTGTCCCCTCGCCGTCCAGAACGATAAGGAGGAAGTACCGCCCCTGCGTGTCCCCGGCAAGACTCCCTGTCACCTCGAGCCTCCGGCCGGCGAAGCAGCCCGTCGTGTCGTACCCGAGAAGTTCGGTTTCCGTGCTCGCGCCCTCGGCCCGGACCGTGCGCGGACGGACAACGAGCTCACGGCGCACATCCTCCGGCCGGTAGACCCGGTGATCGACCGCGGAGAGCGCCAGCGACTCGTCGAGCCCCAGAAACGACTCGTCGGGCCTGAACGTGTAGTTGGGCGCACCGCGCTCGAGCATGATCGAGAAATCGGTCGGCTCCTGGAGCTCGACCATGAACACGCCGGCCCCGATCGCATGCGGGAGCCCCGCCCTGACGTAGACGACGTCGCCCGGTTTCACGGGAACCCTGTGCAGGACTCCCAGCATCGATGCCGTATCCTGCGCGTCGATCATCGCGCGGTACCGCCCGCGGCTCACCTCCTCGCGGAAGGCGATGTAGACGGAGGGCTCCTCCGTCTCCGGCCTCGTCCCCAGGACGAACCATGCCTCCGTTTTGCCGAAGCAGGTTCCCAGGTGGCGCGCGGCAAATTCCTGCGAAGGATGCGCGTGGATCATGAGCCGGACCGCGGTATCGAGAAGCTTGACAAGGAGCGCGGCGTTCGTTCCGAACACGCCGACGTGCGCCGCCCCGAGCATCTCCTCCGGGTGGGCCTCGATCACCGACCGGAGCGTGAGAGGATCCCCCGAGGCGATGAGCGCGAGCCCCTCCCCCGCCCTGTAGTGGGGGCCGGGGTTCCTCGCCTGCACGGTCGACCCCACCCACTCCTCCGGAAACTCGGTATCCTCCCCCCGGCGCCCCGCCGAGAGGAGGGCGATCATGGCCCCTCCCCTGTACATCCGCCGGACGCGGTTGGGCGCCAGGAGGATCGGCGCGCGGACGATGTCGCCAGTGGGACTCACGCCTCTCAAAACCTGATGCAGAGCGTGATGATCCCGCATGACGGGACGCTCAGGGGGATCGATGCCCCCCGGGAATCGGACCTCGGCTCCGCTTCCCCGGAGGCCTCTTCATTCAGGTTCACGAAGAGCGCTCTCTTCACCGGGCGCGCGCACCGGAGAGTCCCTTCGACCGGCGCAGGCCCCGGGTTGTAGACCCGGAGTATGATCCCCGTCCCGTCCTCCGATTCTTTCAGCGCGCTCAGGACGAGCGGCCCCCCTTCCAGCGCCAGGAGCGACGACTCCATGGGGAGCGGGGCGCTGTTCTTCCGGCGGACCGGGCGCAACGGCAGGTGGAACGTCTCGCTTTCACGCATGACGAACTCTCCCCAGGGGGGCTCACCCGGACCGTGGGGAACGAGCGCGTAGCGGAACGTGTGGAGGCCCTGGCACTGCGCCTCCGGCGTCTCGTTGTGCCACCCCGCCTTCCCCCCCGGGCGCGTGAGGAGATCGTCCCCCGCGAGGAGTCCCACGCACCTCAGGAGCGTCAGCGCGAGCGTCCCTGTCCCGTCGAGCAGCAGCTCGTACTCCGGAAGGCCGGAGGCGCAGAGCGTGAGCGAGCGGTCCCCCCCCTTCACGGTGACAAACCTCTGCATCGGCGCGACCTGCGCGGGATGTTCGATCGAGAAGCTCGCGACGTCGTACTCGCGCTGGGTCCGCTCCAGGATGCAGAACTGCGAGTCGGCAAAGACGGTGTCGGTCTCCACCCCCGCGCTGCACAGGACGCGCAGCCGGTGATCCAGGGCCCTGTTGTCCACCGTCGTCTCGCACAGGAGCGCACGGGAATGCGCCCCGAGCGAAATCCTTGTACACAGGGGGAGCGCGACGGTCCGCGCGCTCCTCCTCTTCCTGTCCGGGGCGGCCGAGGCGGGGACGCGCAGGACGGTCCGTATGGCAAGCGACGAGCGGAGCGGCCCCCGTTCCTCGACGGTCACGCGCGCGGGGGATTTCCCGGAGCGGACGACGAGATCGTGCGCCGGGTAGGAGTAGTTGTACTCATCCCCGACGTCCCCCGAATCCTCGAAGACGTTGAGCGCCGTGTACCGCGTTTTTCTCTCTTTGTCGATGAGCGTCACGACGCCCCGCGGGCTCACCTCCGCCCGGAGGAACCGGTTTTCGACGAAGTTCTTCCCCGCCTTCACTTCCGGGACGGGCACGGAGAGCTTCTTTCTCTTCTCGATCCGGAATCCCCTGAAACCGAGCGGGGGGACATCCCTGGCGTCGACGAGTATCCGGAATATGTCGGCGTACGTCTGGCGCGGGTAGTTGTAGTGGCTGTACGTGATGTCGTACCCTTCCGAGCGGCGGAGGAGCTGGAAGGGGACCTCGGCTCCCGATCCGTCGAGAAGGGCGAACGCGCGCACGGGGGGAAGTTCCGGATCCACGACGACGTCCGGGTTCAGCCCGACGACGACGTCCCTCCGGAAGAAGCGGACCTCCGCCTCGGCGGTCTCCGTCCGCGCAAACGGGGAAGGATTGAAGAGGAAGACCGATGTGTCGTCACGCGAGGCCATGTCGTCGTACGGGAGCACATGGGCAAGCGCGGAGTCGATGACCGCGCCGGCGACGTCCTCCACCGCGGCGAACCGGGTCATCATCTCCCTGTGCACCGGGTCGATCGAGCACCCGCAGATGCTGTCGTGCGGGTGGTTCTTCATCAGCGTCGCCCACGCGTGCCGCAGGAGCGGCGCACGCGAGCGCATCCCCGAGGCGACACCGCATGCATGGAGGGGCTCCGCGTAGCGTTCGAGGAGCATCTCCGATTTCCAGTTCGCCTGCTTGATGTACATCCTGCTCGAATAGACCCCCCCCAGGACGGCGAACGCGTACCTGTACCCGAACCTGAGTTCCCCCTCGACGAGGGGGAGCTCGCCCCTTGTCCCCGGCCCGGGAGTCCCGATCTCGGTCCTGACCGCATCGGCGTAGCGCTCCACCGTGCTCTGCTCGAACGTCCCGTCGAACGACCTCCTCAGGAGCGCGAGCGTCTCCGGGAGCTTCGGGTCGGGCCAGTGATGGTCCCCGCCGTTCATCAGGAGCCGGTGGGACGTCGTCGCCCGGCTGTCGAGCTCCTCCTTCAGCGAGGAGAACCTGTCGACGATCTGCGCGTCGGTCTCCTGGTGGAAATACCCCGCGCTGTACCCGTTGCTGTAGAGGTGGAGGAGCAGCGCGCGCGTCCCGTCCGGGGCCTGCCACCAGTATTCGGAGGTCTGCTGCCCCGGCTCGCCGCCGAAGCCCCGGTAGACGAGCGCTGTCCCGATGCCGAACCCGCGGAGGATGGCGGGCATCATGGCGATATGGCCGAACGAATCGGGGATGTACCCGACGGTCATCGCGTGCCCGAACGACCCCGCCATCCGGATCCCGGTCATCAGGTTCCGCACTGTCGATTCCGCGCTGACGAGAAACTCGTCGGGGAGGATGTACCAGGGCCCGGTGACGATGCGTCCCTCGCCGACGAACTTCGCGATCTCCTCCCGCTTCCCGGGACGGACCGCGAGGTAATCCTCGATCACGACGGTCTGCCCGTCGAGCGTGAACGAGCGGAACCCGTCGTCGCGCCGGAGGAGCTCCAGAAGGTCGTCGACCATTTCCACGAGCATCGCGCGGAACTGTTCGAAGCTTTTGTACCACTCCCTGTCCCAGTGCGAATGGGCAACGATGTGATATGTCGGTTTCATGGCTTCCTGTATTCTCCGATCGGCCGGATCGCCGTCGACGCGCCCACAGCGGAGAGGCTCGAGGCGGCCACCGTATTGCCGAGCTTTGCCGAGGCGAACGGGTCCAGCCCGGTGAGGAGCCCGGCCACGAATCCCGCGACGAAGGCGTCCCCCGCGCCCGTCGCATCGACGACATGCCTGACTTTCCGCGCGGGGATCTTCTTTCCGGTCCCGCGCCACGCGATATAGCAGCCCTCCTTCCCCATCTTGACTCCCAGGACCCCCCTGGCGCCGGCGTCCCTGAACGCCCCGACGATCCGCGCCGGGTCTGTTTCCCCGGTGATCGCGGAGGCCTCGTCGTGGCTCGGCACGAAGTAGTCGACGTGGGGGAGAAACGAGCGGAGGACCCTGTCGTCCCGCGACGGGGCCCCGGCCGTGTCGAAGAGGACGGGGGTTCCCGTCTTCAGGTGGATCGCCCGGAAGAGCCTCCCCAGGTGGGCGTTGCATTCGGGGAGGAGCCCGTAGTAACCGAACACGAGAATCCTCCCCCGCCGTATCACGTCGATATGCTTCAGGAGGTCCTCGACCCGGAAGTTCTCCATGCATCCCCGCGTGTGGAAGAACGTCCTCTCCCCCGTGGGGTCCACACCGACGATCGTCGAGGAGGTCTGCCGCGTGCCGTCGAGGATCAGTCCCGCCGCGGTGATGCCGTGCATCTCGAGCTGGCTCCGGAGGAACCCCCCGAACGTGTCGTTCCCCATGCGCGTCACGGCGCCGACGGTGAACCCGAGCTTCGCAAGATCGATCCCCACGTTGGGGACGTTCCCCCCGGTGGTCATCGTGATGGAATCTATCGGGAGGAGTCCCCCCGTCTTCGGAGGCTTCCTGAGGTCCATGGGACGGCCGATCACGTCGACGACGGAGACGCCGGCCACGACGGCGTCAAGCGTCCTGACAGATGAAGGGGGAGGGAGGTTCATGCTATTGGGTGATTGTCAGTGTTTTGAAGTCGAGGTCGAGCTTCTCTTTGCCGTGCGTGATCAGGAGCTTCCGGCTCCCCACCGCCGCGTGGAGGAACGGCCCGTCGAACAGGGGGGTCTTCGTCAGGTCGACCGCTTTCCCGTTCAGTATGCGGGTGTCGGGAAACGTGAATTGCATCTTCTCGTTGCCGAGTGTCGTGTACTCGACGCTGACGTCGCCGGGTTTGAGAACCGCTCTGGGCCTCCGGGTGAGGAGCTCTTTGCAGAATTTCTCAAACGAGCCGATCTCGTCTTTCGAGCGGACCTCGACGACCTCGCCGTTCTGGAGCCTGTTGCTCCGGAATCTCCAGTTCCCGGTCTCCTTGGTCCTGTCGATCTCCTCCGGCCGCCCGATCCCGTTCTTCGCCTGTCCGGGCGTATCGTGCTCTTCCGTCCAGACCCCCTCCTGGAGGGGATACCACCCGATATAGGTGTCCCCCGCCTTGCAGCATATCCACCCGGAGGGGTCGGCGATCCGCTCCTGGAGGTTGCGGGGGAAGAACCCGTCGATGTGCTCGGTCATCGTCCCGGGCGCGATGTCGTACAGGACGATCAGCGTGTTCTTCTCCTGGAACGTCCGCTCGTAGGGGGAGCCGCCCGTCCACTTGTCAGGATTGTTGTACGTGCTCTTCGACGCGACGACGTCGGCGATCAGCGGCTTGATCTCCTCGGGGAAGAACATGCCGAGCTCGTAGCTCGACCAGTAGGGATGGAGCCCGAATATCGTCGTGTACGGCCGCCCGTATGTATAGCGTACGCCCCATGTGTGCTGCTGTATCGGCTGGAGGAGCCCCCCCTGGAGCGAGCCGATCCCGTAGTCCTTCGTGACGTATGTATACTTGTAGACGGGGGGATTCTTCTCGTTCCCGAACCGTATGACGTTCCTGACCCGTTTGCGCTCCCGCTCAACGTAGGGGCGGGACCTGTCGGTGGCAATGGTGTAGATAATCTGCGGGATCCTGTAAGCCCCCAGGGCGGGCAGGAGCACCCATCCCGACTGGGTCGGCTCCCCCGTCCCGAAATAGAGCCATGCGTACGCCGAGGCCGGGGAAAGGAGCGGCTTGTACACCGCGGGCTGGTAGATGCGGCTGTATCCCCCCAGGTACTGCCCGTCAAGATGCTCGTCGGCGAAATCCGCCAGGAGATAATCGAGCATCATCGTCCCCCGCTTCTTCATCTCGGGGTCCTTCGCATAGTCGGCAAGCAGCGACATCGAAATCGCGTACTCCGCAAAATAGTCGGGGGAGTCGAACTCCCCCTGCCCGATCGTCGTGGCGATCTCCATCCAGTGGACCAGGTACTCCTTCGCGTCGATCCTGTTCTCGTCGGAGCTCTTCCCGTTGTACCATTCGGAGCCCGGCAAACCGGGCCACTGCTCGCTCGCCAGGAAGAGCGTCGAGTAATACATCGCCCAGTGGTTTTCGGTGTCTCCCCGGTAGGGGGCGTACGTCTTCCACGCGTTGCGGACTACGGCTTTCGTCTCCGGCGACATCCGGTCCTTCCCGTTCAGGTACGCACCGATGCACGGGAACATCCAGAACATGTCCCCCCGGGGCTCCTTCAGGGCGGCGACAAACATGCTGTCGGCAGTCCGTATGTCCTTCCCCGAGGCGTACCGCGCCGCGGCGCAGTAGTACCCCCCTGCCATCGACGTGTCGTAGTACGACGCGATGTAGTGCGCACGTTCCTCGTAAGCCCGCAGGTACTCCGTACGGCTTATACGTGTCGTGCCTCCGGCATGCAGGCTCCCAGCGGGAACCGCGCAGGCGACGGCGGCAAGGGCGAATATGAATCGTCTCATGTCTGAAGTTCCGATCAATATGTGTGTATGACGATGGTCCATACCTGCGAGCCGCTCAGGCCTGCGCTCTTCCAGTGTGCGCCGCCGTCGGGGGATCCGAAGACCCCTCCCCAGAGCGTGGCCGCGTAGATATGGTTATGGTCCAGCGGGTCGACCGCGATCCCGTGGACCGTCAGATTGGTGAGCCCTTCGTTGACCCGCGTCCACGACGCTGCGCCGTCGACCGACTTGTACACTCCCGTGACGTACCCCCCCGCGTAGACGATCTTGGGGTTCACCGGATCGAACGCGACGGCGTAAAAGGTCATGTGATCGACCCCCGATTCGCTCCGGGTCCAGATGTTCCCGCCGTCGTGCGAAACATAGAGGCCGTAGCTCTCCGTGCCGGCGATAAGAAACGAAGGATCCGCGGGACTCTGTGCAAGGACCCGGGTCCCCGTGACGCTCAGGGTGAGCCTTGACCAGTGCCCGGCGCCGTCCGTGCTCCTGTAGAGGCCGTCTTCCGTGACGCAGTAGAGGAGCCCCCCTCTGTCGACGATCAGGGAGGGTGTGTACAGGGCCTTCAGCCCCGCGTTCATCTCCGTCCAGGTTACACACCCGTCGACGGTCTTGTAGACACCGTAGGGGGTCGTGCAGTAGACCGTGTTCGTGTCGACCGGATCGGGGGCGACGCACATCACCTCCGTGATCCTCCAGTCGGTCGTGATCTTCCAGGTCCGCCCTCCGTCACGCGAAAGGTGGACGCCGTTTCCGCCGGCGATATAGAGGACGCGCCCGTGCGAGAGGGGACCCGGAGCGATTGCGAACGCCCGGATCGTCTTCGACCCGGTATGCGACCAGACGGTGTCGTCTCCCGTATGCTGGCAGAAGACCCCCGTCTGCGGGTTGGCCGCCCCGACGACGAAAAGGTGGGTCGCCAGCACGGATGCGCAGACGGTCGACTGCGGCGCCGCGGCCTCTGCCTGTGCGGCCGCCTGTACGGGATCCTTCGCCTGCGCGGCGGTCTCTCCCGGGAGAGAGATCGGGGGAAGCGCGCCAAGGAGGAGTATGAGCGCGCCGAGCTTGTGCGTTGTATTCATCATTGTGCCGGTCCGGTGGAAGTATGGTTGAAATTTCTACGGGTACATCTCTATCTGCTTCACCTGCGTCCCGGGGAGCCCTGCCGGGCGCCATGTCAGCCCCCTGTCCGTGGATTCGTATATCCCTTCGCCGACGGTCCCAAGAAGCATGTGCGAGGGATCAGCCGGGTCGACAAAGAGAGAATAGATCGCGTCGATCCCCGGCGCCTTCCAGATCTGCGTCCACGAGGCTCCCCCGTCGGTGCTTTTGAGGAGCCCCGTCTTCCATCCCGCGGCGTAGACCTCGTTCGTCCCGGGCACGGCGCGGAACGTATAGATGATCGAAGAGTCGGCACCCCGCGCCGCGGACCATCTCCTCCCGAGGTCCGTGGTCCGGCGGATCCCGTTCAGCTCCCCGGCGCCGATGATCACGGAGGGATCGGAAGGGAGCTGGAGGAGGGCAAGGACCTGCTCGAGGCCCGACCCGAGCGCCCGCCAGTGCTCCCCCCCGTCGGTCGTCCTGAATATGTCCGTCTCGGTCGCCGCGTAGAGCGTCTTCCTGTCGGAGGGGTCCATGACGATCCTCTGGACGAACCAGGTCGGTATCCCGTTCATCTTTTTCTCCCACGTCGTCCCGTCGTCGACGGTCTTGAAGACGCCGAACGGCGTCGCGGCATATATGACGGCCGAATCGACGGGATCCGGGACCACGCAGAGTATCTCCTCCGTGCGCCAGGACGTGAGGATCTTCCAGCTCTTCCCCCCGTCCGTCGAGCGGTGGACGCCGTTCCCGGCGGCCATGTAGTATCTCCGGGTACGCCCGTTGTCAAAAAAGCCGAGCCCGAACGCGAGCGTGTTGGACCTGGTGATACGCGTCCAGGCGGTGTCGCCCGGGGCACGGACGTAGAGGCCGTATCCCCCGACGGCGTTCCCCGAGACGCTCCCGCGGACGATGAACACGGCGGCGAAGAGGCGCTCTTTCCCCCGTGCATCCGGCGCCGCATGCTGCGATACGGCAGCCGGGATCGCGGCCAGCAGCAGCGTGAGCGCCGCCGCAGGGAGGTTCACCATCCGGGAGATCATTCGGTTACCGTCACTTTTCTGAAGTCGAGTTCGAGCTTCTCTTTGCCATGCGTGATCAGGAGCTTCCGGCTCCCCACCGCCGCGTGGAGGAACGGCCCGTCGAACAGGGGGGTCTTCGTCAGGTCGACCGCTTTCCCGTTCAGTATGCGGGTGTCGGGAAACGTGAATTGCATCTTCTCGTTGCCGAGCGTCGTGTATCTGGCGCTGACGTCGCCGGGCTTGAGAACCGCTCTGGGTC
>DATJPH010000559.1:0-9239 GCA_035506475.1 Bacteroidota bacterium
AAGGACGCCGAGACGATACCTTCAAGGCGGGCATTTTCTTCCGAAGAGAATTTCAGCAACGGCTGCAGGGCAAAGGCCGTCGCGAGACCCGAGATCACGAGAAACACCTCCTGGACGAGCACGAAATTGCCGAATTCTTCCTCGGGGAGAACCCTGATGACAAGCCAGACGTACCCGATGCCGTAGACGACCGGCAGAGCCTTGTCGGCGAGTCCCCAGACTCCCTTTGCAAGATATTTCCCGAACTCCATGGCGGTTCAGCGCCCTGCAAGGAGATACCGCGCGGCCGCGTACCCGTTGACGAGGACATTCATCCACGGGAAGACGAGCCAGTGATACCAGGAAGCGTAACGTGAAAAGAACCGGAGATTGCTCACGAATTTGTTCCTCAATTTGAACGACGAGAGATGCCCGCCTGCGCTGACGGACACCTTATGCCAGACCCTGGCGCGGGGCTCATACAGGACGCGCAGTCCCGCCCGGCGCGCACGCATGGACCAGTCGGCATCTTCCGAATACATGTAATAGGAGTCGTCAAGCAGCCCGATCTTTTCGATCGTGCTCCGTTTTGCCAGGAGACAGCATCCGGACGCGTAGCCGGTCTCGCCCGGGATGTCGAACCTGCCGTCGTCCGCCTGCCGTATACCGCGATGGCGCATCGTCCCCGTCCAGAACGAGATGATCCCGCCGGCATACCACAGGCGTCCGGGGTCCGCCCAGTAGAGTATCTTCGGCGCGACGATCCCCGTGTCAGCGGAGGACTGGAGGGTGCCGCTCATGGCCGGCAGAAAATCCGGGTCGACGGTCGTGTCATTGTTGAGAAGCATGATCTGCTCCGCACCCGCCTCGAGAGCGTACCTGATGCCGGCGTTGTTTCCCCCGGCATAGCGGAGATTTTCGCCCGTCTCAAGGAGCGCGACCTCCGGGTGCTTCAGCCGGATTTCCTCCTGTGAACCGTCGCTTGACCCGTTGTCCACCACCACCACCCGTACCGACGGTCCCGCGGCCCGGCCGAGCGAAGCGAGACACTCCAGCGTGTCGCTCTTCCCGTTCCAGTTCAGGACGATGATATACGTGAGGGGGGTGTCCATCACGTCCGGGAGAGCAGATAGACGACGCCGGTGCAGACGAACTCCCGGACCACCGGCACCCGCGCCAGGGGACCTGCGGCAAGCGGCCTCAGGCCGAACCGGATATGATTCGGGCTGATAAGGTATGCGCGCCGGTGGTCGATGCGCATGCCGCACTCACGCGCGACCCGCTCGAATTGTCTCATCCCCATCTTCAGCCGCGCCAGCTTCTGTACCTCGGCGACGACGTGGGGGACCTCGCCCCGGAGGTCCGGGAGGATCTTTGATGCCGCAAACGGGACGAGGTGAAAGAACGGGAGCCTGGCAAACCACGCACGGAGGTGCTGCTGGTGACCGCCGTATGCTGAATAATACGGAGGGAACGTGATGAGCAGCTTTCCCCCCGGCGCCAGGTACTTCTTCAGGCGTTCGATCATGGCGGGCTTGTGATCCAGATGCTCGAACACGTCGTGGAGTGTCACAAGATCGAACCGCCTGTCGTCGAACGGCACCCTGTCAGCATAGAGATCACCGCAGGCAAACGTAATGGAGCGCGACCCCTGCAAGTCGATCGCCGTCGCAACGCGCGATTGCTCGACATCAAATCCCGCGCACACCCCCCCGCGATCATGCAGGGCACAGAGTCCGCCGCCCTCTCCGCAGCCGACGTCGAGAATGGACGCGCCCGCCGGAGGTCTCCCCCACGCATCGAGCAGGGGGACGATGAACCGGGCGGAAACGTCGTATTCGTACTGCCAGTACTTCCTGTTATGGTCATCCACGGGTCGCTCCGGGGTCCTTTCCTGTAATGGGAGAATACGTGATCAGCGCCCGAGCCGTTCGATTGCCGCGACGAGGTTCTCCCAGGAGTATTGTTTCTTCTCTTCGCGTACGGCGGCCCGGAGACGCTCCCTGTCCATCGTTGTACAGTACTCCAGGATTTTCGAGGCGAGTGCGCGGGGATCACCGGGCGGCACGAGCGCACCGGTTACGCCGTCATGCACCACCTCGGAAAGCCCGCCGACGTCCGAGGCAATAACGGGGAGGTCAAAATTATAGGCGATCTGCGCAATCCCGCTCTGCGTGGCCGACGTGTACGGGAGGACGACCGCATCGGCGGCGGAGAAATAGTATTTCACTTCGTCATTCGGGACATAATCCGAGCGGAGCGTCACCCGGGATGCGAGGCCCAGGCGCAGAATCTGCTCCCTGTACGCTTGTTCGCCGTCGTAGATCTCCCCCACGACGATGAGTGCGAGGTCCAGTTGATCTTTCAGGAGAGCCACGGCATCGAGAAGGACGTCAAGCCCCTTGTATTTCCGGACGTAGCCGAAAAACAGGAGCACGTACCGCGCGGTGATCCCCAGGCGGTGCCGCGCGTCGGCAACGGGAACGGTGGAACCGAACCCGTTGTACACCGGGTGGGGGACGTAGGCATAGGACGCCTCCGGGACAAATGCAAGGAGATCCCGCTCCACGGCGCGGGACTGGACGACGAAGGAGTCGACGGCCCCGAAAGCATAACGGGTGAACAGGCGGTCCCCGGGGCGACGCTCATGCGGTACGACATTGTCGCAGATGAACAGCACCTTCGCGTCTGACCCGCGCTTGACGACCCGCGCGATTGTTCCGAAACACGGGCCGAAGAAGGGGAGCCAGTACTTGAAAATCACCAGGTCAGGCCGGCGGGACCGTATCCGCCTCCCCGTGGTCACCCAGTTCAGAGGATTGATGGAATCGACGAGCACCTCGGCCGGCACCCGGAATCCGTCCGCCGCCCCTTCCTCCTGCTGCGTCTTTCCGGGGAAAAGAAATCCCGGATACTGCCGGCGGAACGTCACGATATCAACGGCATGCCGCGCGCCCAGTTCCCTGTACAGGAGGGCGTTGTAGTGCGCAATTCCCCCCCGGAGCGGATACGCTGTCCCCACAATCGTGATCTTCATCCCGCGTCGTCCTTCCGTGCGAGACACAAGAGAGAAAGGCCAAACGGAAGCGAGACGCGGGGGAGGAGGGGCCGTTCGAGGCGAAAGATCGCGCGCAAACCCGTGTTGAGGATCCGCGGAGGGATCTCGAGGTCGTTTGCTTTCTCCGACCCGGAGACGCGTGCGGCGGCCCGCTTCGCCCAGGCGAAGGGAAAGAGGAAGAAATTGAAGAACGTGAGATGCTCCACCGTAAAGCCGGCGCCCTCGATGACCCGCCGGAGCTCGCGTCGCGTGTATCTCCTCTTGTGGTGGAGGATCTCGTCATGCTTGCTCCAGAGCGAAGGGAACGCCGGAACGGCGACAAGGATGTGTCCCCCCCGGCGGAGAAGCCGGTGCGCGGCCCGAAGCAGGCTGTCGTCGTCGTCGACGTGCTCGAGCATGTCGAGCATTGTCAGAAGATCGAACGGCTCCGAACGGGGATACTGTTCAAGCGGACCCAGGTGCAGCTCACTCAGACCCCGCCGCCGGCAGAACTCGATCGCCTGCGGCGCGACGTCGGTTCCGGAGGCCTGATATCGACGGGAGAACGATTCAAGGATCGTGCCCGTTCCGCAACCCACATCAAGAACCCTGGCGCTCCGCGGAAGGGGAAGACGCGCATCAAGATAGCGGAGGAGTATCTCCTTTCGTGCGACAAACCACCAGTGCTCGTTTTCAACGTCATATAACTGCCGGTAGACCTGGTCTTCCATTGGTCAGAACCCGACTTTGTCCCGGACGACATACAGGGGGCGTTTCTTCACCTCTTCATAGATCCGGCTGATGTATTCGCCGATCACGCCGAGCGTCACAAGGATCATTCCTCCCACAAACAGGATTGAAAGTATTGTCGATGCCCAGCCGAGTATCGCCTGGTTGGTGAACAGCTTCGCATAGATGACGTAAAATCCCCCGGCGAACGAAACAGCCGCTGCCAGCAAGCCGAAATACACGGCAAGCCGGAGGGGAACATTGGAAAATGAAAAGATGCCGTCAAGGGCAAGCTGGATCAGGCGCCCGAGGCTCATCTGCGGCTTTCCTGCAAACCGGGGATCCCGGTCATAGTAGATCGCCGTCTGCTGAAACCCGGCCCATGCGCGGAGACCGCTGATGTACCTGTTCCGTTCGGGCATCGTGCGGAGCACTTCGACGACCCGTCTGTCCATGAGAGAGAAATTGCCCGCGTCCATGGGGATCTGTATCGTCGAGAGGGCGTGCAGGATCCTGTAGAATGATCTGAAGGCGAGCCGTTTGAGGGGGTTCTCCCTGCGGCTCTTCTTGACGGTGTAAACGACGTGAAACCCCTTCTTCCAGAGACTGATCATTTCGGGGAGGATCTCGGGAGGGTCCTGCAGGTCCCCATCCATCAGCACCACCGCATCGCCCCGGGCTTCATCAAGCCCCGCCGAAATAGCAATCTGATGGCCGAAATTGCGGGAAAGCCGGATGATCTTTATCCTGGGATCCTCCGCATTCATCGCCGTCATGAGGGCGAACGACCCGTCGCTGCTGCCGTCGTCGATGAGAATGACCTCGCACTGTTCGTCAAGTTTGCCGGTTGCCGCCACCAGGCGCGCGCGCAGTTCCGGAAGAATCCGCTCTTCGTTGAAAATCGGGATAATGACCGTGTACATCAGCGTCCTTCCTCCTGTTGGCTCCGCCGCCCCGTGCGCCGCATGCCGAGTCCCGTCAGGCAGACAAGGAGCGCCCCGGCGGTGATCCATGCACCTGCCACGAAAGGGGGGGGCGTAAACCGGAACTCGACACGGTGGCTCCCTGCGGGGAACGCGATTCCCCGCAGGCTGTAGTCTGTCCGCAGAATTTCCGTTTGTCTCCCGTCAACGAACGCCTTCCAGCCCGGGTAGTACACTTCGCTGAGGACGAGGATCCCGTCGGCCGGTGAGGTGGCTTCGATATCCACGCTGCTGTTCTCGAAGGCCGTCACCGTGGCCGCGACGAATCCGGCGCCGGCCGCAGGATGCCCAAGCGGTGGGGGATCCTCTTCCAGGATCGCCGTCGTCCTCTGATTCCACGCGGAGTCTGTGAGCGCCGCGGCAAGTTCCCCTTCCGTCCGCGCGACGCGCGCCTCGTACAGGATGAACGCCCTCGGCATGAACGTCGGGTGAGGTGCCAGCGAGAGGGTTCCCCGCTGCCTGTCGAAGACGGTTTTGTACTTGACGTTCAGAAGATCGAATTTCCGGAGGTCGTCGCACGGCGGCATCGCCCGTTGCAGCACGAGGGGAGTGTAACCCTCCAGCGTAAATATCCTGTCCACCATTCCCTGGTTCCTGTCCATGACCATGCCGTACTCGTTCCGCGTATTCACCCGGAAGAGCCCCCCCTTCATATCGTTGTGCAGAAACCGCACAAGCGGATCGGCCCGTTGAAAATGATCGGCGGGATTCGACGCTGACGTGTTCTGGTCCGCCCCGAAGACAAACATGTCGGCCACAAAAACGCTCGTGAGGAGGACTGCGGCGAGTGCGAGCCGGGTCCTGTTCGCGCGGACCGCCAGAAGCGCGGCGCCGGAGGCCAGGACAAACAGGAGCGCCCAGTTGGCTTCCTTCCTCATCCCCCCGGCGACGACGGGATTGTTCGGGACGCTCAATGCCTGGTCCAGCGCTCCGGAGATCACTCCCGCCCAGAGGGCAACGCCGAGCGCTGCAGCCGAAAACAGGACCACGCGTATCCGGCGCGATTCCGGGGAATTCTGCTCCGCGCTCATGAGTGCCTGCAGCGCAAATGCGGAGAGAAGACTCCCGGCGAAGGAGAAAAAAATCCCGGCGCGTGCCGGATTGCGAAACGTGGAGAACCCGGGAACGTAGTCCAGGACAAGCTTGTGGAGGTAGAAATTGTTCCCGAGTGCAAACAGGAGCGCGACAAGCGCCACACCCCAGAAGAACGCGACATGAGGGTTCCTGCGGACATAAAGCGCGGAAATGACGACGAGGATCAGAGGCAGGATCCCAATATAGATGCAGGTCTCCCAGTAGTACCAGTACGTTCCCGGACCCCAGTACGTGTTTCCCGTTGCCCCGGCGGACCCGAAAAGCTTCGGAATGAACAGTGTCAGGATCTGGGACCAGGCAAGTGAGCCCTCCGTCGATTTGCCGTACGAGATCTGGGCGCGTTGCGAGAGTCCGGCAAGCTCCGCCGTGGGAAGAAGCTGGATCGCCGCGACGGCAAGGCCGAGCCCGACGATCACCCCCGCTTTGGCGGCAAGGACGAGCGCCGGGCGGGAAAGGAGGGACTTCCCCCGGTGGGCGTGCAGGAGCAGGAAAACGAAATAGGCGAAGAGGAATGAATGGAAGAAAAGGGAGAGCTGCGGGTACCCCGCAAACGTCGAGTGGCCGAGGAGCAGGGCGCACAGGAACACCGGTCGCCAGCCGGCGCGGGTCAGCGCTGTCCGGAAGAGCATGGCGATGAGCGGGAACCACGCCACCATCGTAATGATCTGCTGGTGGATTGCATGCGCAATCATGAAACCGGAGAGCATGTAGCTGACGCCGGCAAAAAGCGCGGGAACGCGCTTCAGGTCATAGGAAGACGACAGGAGGTACATTGCCCATCCCGCGAGGGCGTAATGAGCAATGACCATGAGCTCAAGCCAGTAAAAGCTGAGTCCGCCGTTCCTGACAAACAACGCGAGGGCTATGCACGGAAGATAGAAGACCGTTGTCTGGATGTCCGCAAGGAACGGCATCCCCGAGAATGTATACGGATTCCATAACGGGATGTGCCCCATGGCCATCGTTGTCGCGGCGAAGACGCGCACCGGGTAACTGAAATACATCATATCCTCCCACAGCCACGCCTCGCCGAGCAGAATCCGGTAAAAGAACAGGACGGTGATCCCCGCAAACAGGGCGGCCGCTTTCCAGTCACGGAGCGCAGCGCCCACGCCGTCCCTGCGGGCGGTCTTCTCTATAGGATGATGTTGTTTCATGGCGGTGGAGTTACGGCCGGAGGAGGCGGGTACAGGAATCGAACACCTTGTCGACGCGCAGATACTGCATGCAGTTGTTGGGGCACACGGGGGAATAGTAGCACGAGCAGTTAAAATCGGGCTTCAGGATTTCGCCGAGCCCGTACAGGTCGAACTCGTGCGGATTGAACGTGTTGTTGAAGAGCACGATCTTCTTGCGCAGCGCGATCGTGATGTGCATGGCCATCGTGACTGCCGTGACGACGCAAGTACACTGGTCCACGAGATTGATGAACTGGCGGAGGGGGAAGTGGCCGAAGTAGAGGGCGCCGCTTGCCCTTGCAATGCGCCTGTTCTTGGCATCCTCCTGCTCCCCCCCCAGAAGCAGCGGGACGTGCCCGGCCTTCTTCAGCCGCCGCGCAAGGGAGATCCAGTTCTTCTCCGCCCAGAGGCGCGAGGTCCATCGTCCCCCGCACCCCGTATTGAGCCCGACGACCTTCTTCTTATGCGGGAGTTTCCATCTATAGCCGCCCGCAGCCTGGTTGTCGAGGATATACGTTTCGCCCGCAAACGTCAGGCCGCATATCTCGAACATCTCCTCCTGATAGCTCTTTGTATTTGACCGGCTCAGGTCGTCGAACAGCCCCGTGAGGAATTTATGCTGCGCATGCATATCGACAGGTGCAGGAACGCCGTCGATGAGTGTGAACCCCTTTTTCACGCTTCCGTGCGTTGTGGCGGCGAGCGCGCACGCTTCGGGATCCTTATCCAGGTTCACGAGGAGGTCGAATTGCGTGGCCCGGAGTATCGCCAGGCTCTGCGGGGAAAACGGGAGGATCGCATCCACGGTCGGCGGGACGACCTCGGGTGTCAGCGTCAGCCACCAGATCTGGGTCCCCGGGTAATGAGCCCGGAACGCGTGAAGAAGCGGAGTCGTCCGGATGACGTCCCCGATGGCTCCGAGCTTGATAAGGAGAATCCTTCCAGCACGCCGCTCATAGAGACGGCAGCCCGAACCGTCCGGCTCGACGCAGTGGACGCCAAACTTCTTGTGAGGCGCGCAGGGGACGGTTCCGCGGAACCAGCGGCAGTCGCTCTTTATTGACGGCATCGTTACGGCTTCGCTGACCATCACAACCTACTTTATGAAATCGCGGATCTGGTACTCGGGTTCCGCGGCACGGGTCTTGCTGATCATCTCCCCGAGGAGCCCTATGGAAATGAACTGGATGCCGACGATGATACAGAGGATGCCCCCCAGAAAGAGAGGGCGGTTGCCAAGGGATGTTCGTCCGAGGTACCATTCCACGGCAAGCCAGCCGTCGATTGCCACCCCGGCAATGGCAAACACAAGCCCCCAGGACCCGAACAGGTGGAGGGGACGGCGGAGATACCGGGTCGTGAACAGCGCGGTCAGCAGATCGAGAAACCCACGCCAGAATCTCCCGATGCCGAACTTTGTCTTGCCGAACTTGCGCGGCCGGTGTTGCACGGCAATCTCGCCCACCCTGAACCCCTCCCAGTGCGCGAGGACCGGTACGTACCGGTGCAGTTCGCCGTAGACTCTCACGGTCTTGACGACGTCACGGCGGTAGGCCTTCAACCCGCAGTTGAAGTCGTGGATGCGGATGCCGGTCAGCTTTGCCGTGACAAAGTTAAAAAAGCGGGAGGGAATCGTCTTGGAAAAGGGATCTTTTCGTTTTTTCTTCCACCCCGAGACAAGATCGAACCCGTCGTCGATCCGCTTCTTCAGGGCAGGGATCTCCGCCGGGTCGTCCTGGAGGTCTGCATCGAGCGTGACAACGATATTTCCCTGGGACTTTTCGAACCCGACGGCAAGGGCGGCGGATTTCCCGTAATTCCGGCGGAAACGGATGATCTTGATATGCTTGTCCGTGCGTTTCAGGTCCTTGAGGACCTGAAACGACCGATCGGTGCTGCCGTCATCGACAAAAAGGAGTTCGTACCGGAGGTTCATCCGGCCGAGAGCCCAGCGGAGCTGCTGGTGGAGCTCCCTGAGCGATTCTTCCTCGTTGAACAGGGGGATGACGACGCTCAGGTCAGGCCACTGTGGCTGATTGTTCCGTTGCTGAGGGGGTCGTTGCTGGTGCGGGCGCCGCTGCTGATTCTGTTGCGGTGCAGGTGCCGCGGGGGCCCCGGGTTGGTCCTGGGGTTCCGCAGAGTCGGTCGTCTGATCGGTCATCGGTGTGGGATCCCGGTAAGATCTCGCAATTCGCCTGAACTCGATAATATAGTATACTAACCAATTCCGCCTAGAAA
>DATJPH010000560.1:0-5050 GCA_035506475.1 Bacteroidota bacterium
GGCGTGGCGGAAGTTCGGCGAAATGAGGGCGCGCCCCATCTCGAGGAAGCTCGGCTGCGTCTGCGGCAGGACGAAGATCTCGATGAAGTAGCAGACGCCGATCGTCGCGACAAGAAGGAGGATCACCGCCTCGATCGTCCGCATGCCGAACTGCTGGAGCGCCAGGAGCAGCAGCACGTCGAGACCGGTGATGATGACGGCCCAGAACAGGGGGATGTGAAAGAGAAGGTTCAGCGCCACGGCGCTCCCCAGGACCTCTGCCAGGTCGCAGGCCCCGATCGCCGATTCGCTGAAGAACCAGTTCGGCCAGCGCGTCCAGCGCGGGTACCAGTCGCGGCAGCACTGCGCGAGGTCCTTCCCGGTGACCACCCCGAGCCGCGCGGCGATCACCTGCATGAATATCGCCATCAGGCTTGCCAGGCCGATGACCCAGAGGAGATCGTACTTGAACAGGGCCCCTCCGAGCAGGTCGGTCCCCCAGTTCCCCGGGTCCATGTAGCCGACGCTGACAAGGACCGCCGGCCCGACGAATGCGCGCCACTGCCGCCAGAACCCGGCCTCGTGGTGCGGGACCTCGACGGTTCCGTGTATCCCTTCGAGCGACATGCCGCCGCCGTCGGGGTGTTCACCGGGGGGAGCCCCGTCGCCGGCCGGGGAGAAAGGCTCGTCCTCCGTCGCACCTTTGCGCAATTTGCCCATCAGGAGGCCTCCACGAATATGTTCTCCGCGAGCTTGGAGCTGATCGACCGCTCCTTCCTTCCCACGACCACCCGGAGTGTGCCGTCGAACGCGATCTTCTCTATCACCCTGATCTTCCGGTTCAGTGCGATCCCGAGCCGTGAGGCGAGCTGGAGAATCTCCGGGTTCGCGTCGCTCACCCTCCGCACGACGACCGTGCGCCCTTCGCCGACCCCTGCAAGCGACTCTCCCCGGCGGTCGGCGAGTTCCCCCTCAGGTGAAGGAATGGCGTCGCCGTGCGGGTCCGTGCTCGGGTACCCGAGGAGTTCGTCGATGTGCTTCTCCAGCTTTTCGGACATCAGGTGCTCGAGCCGGTCGGCTTCCTCGTCGATCTCGTGCCAGTCGAAATTGAGGACCTCCACGAGGAACGATTCCCAGAGGCGGTGGCGCCGGATGATCCTCAACGCCCGCCTCCGTCCCTCCTTGGTGAGCTGGACCCCGTGGTAGGGGGTGTGCGTGACGATCCCCTCCCCGGCGAGCTTCTTGACCATCTCGGTGACCGAGGCCGGGGCGATGCCGAGCTTCCGCGAGAGGGCGGTCGTCGCCACCCTCCCCTCGGTCGTCTCGATCTTGTAGATGTTCTTCAGGTAGTCTTCGATCTGCTCGCTCAGCATGGGGGCGTCACAAATTTTCTCTTTAGGGATACCTAAATATAGACTCCCCCTTCCGGAATGTCAAGCCGGCAGTTCAAGTTTTCCCGGATTTTCCCTATGTTACAGGCATGCGACAATTGTTCACCGCGATTGCGGGCATATTCCGGACCCCGGCGATCTGGACGGACGTGCGGGACCGGCGGCGTGCCGCGATCCTCAATACCGCCCACCTCTTCGTCTTCTTTTCCGCGTTCATCTACCTGGCCGTGCCGAAGGAGCTTCTTAACGGCCAGACCGTATTCGTCGTTCTCATGATCGGGTACGCCGTGCTCGGCTCCGCGCTTCTGCGCACGGGTCATCTGGCCGCCTCGGCGTTCTGGACGACGTCCGTCGTGTGGCTGGTCTTCGCGGTCGGCTCCCTCACCGAGGGGGGGATCGCCTCGAGCACGTTCGCCGGGACCTCGGCCATCGTCGTCCTGGCGGGGCTGATCTACGGCCTCCGCGGTGCGCTCATCTTCGCGGGGGCGTCGATCGTCGTCGGCGGGCTCAGCGTCTGGCTCATCGCGCACGACCTGCTCCCCCCGCCGGCGGCCGTCTACACGCCGATGAACATCTTCTCGGACTTCGTTTTCTATCTCACCCTCACCGCGCTCTTTGCCGGGCAGGCGATCTCGAGCATCGACTCTTCCTCCAGGCGCGTCGAGGAGGAGCTGCGGGAGCGCCGCCGCGTGGAGGCGGCCCTGCGTGAAAGCGAGGAGAGGCTCCACGGCCTGTACGACAATACGACGATCGGGCTCTACCGCGCCACGCTGGGCGGGGAGGTCCTCATGGCCAACCCCGCGGCGATCCGGATGCTGGGGTACGAAACGTTCGAGGAGATGAGGGGGCATTCGCGCGTCTGGGGCGAACAGGCGCGCGACGAGAGCCGCACCGGGTTCCAGGAGATCCTGGAGCGGAACGGCACCGTGTCGGGGTACGAGAGCAGCTGGAAGAGGAGGGACGGCTCCACGATGTACATGCGCGAGAGCGCGAGCGCCACGCGGAGTCCGGAAGGGAAGATCCTCTACTATGACGGCACGCTTGAAGATATCAGCGAGAGGAAACAGGCGGAGGAGGCCCTGCGCAAGAGTGAGCGGGAGAACCGGGCGATTGTCGATTCCGTCCCCGATCTCCTCTTCCGCGTCAACCGGGAAGGTGTCCTGCTCGATTTCCGGAACCCGGGGGGCGGGCCGCTGTTCGCTCCGCCCGGAGCCTTCCTGGGGAAGAAATTGTCGGACGTCCTTCCCCCCGATGTGGCCTCTGCGGCGATGGGGGAGATTGGGAACGTGTTCGCCACAGGCGCGATGGCCACGTTCGAGTACAATCTCACCATGGGGGATGGGATCAGGTCATACGAATGCCGGATTGTCCCCCTCTCCGGGGGGGAGGTCCTCTCGGTGATACGCGACGTTACCGAGCGGCGGCGGGCGGAGGGTGAGCTCCTCAAGCTCCGGAAGGCGGTGGACACCTCCGGCGAGTGCATATTCATGACCGACCGGAACGGCGTGATCTCGTTTATCAACCCGGAGTTCACCCGGCTCTACGGTTACACGGCCGAAGAGGTCGTCGGCAGGGTCACCCCGCGGATCCTCAAAAGCGGTGAAATGACCCCGAGGGAGTACGAGCGCTTCTGGAAGTCGATTCTCTCCAGGCAGGTCGTCAAGGACGAGCTCGTCAACCGGACGAAAGACGGGCGGCTCCTCATCATCGAAGCGTCGATCAACCCCATACTGGACGAACGGGGGGAGATCGCGGGCTTCCTGGCGATCCAGCGCGACATCACGGAACGGACGCGCGTGGAGGCGAAGCGGCTCGACCTGGAGAGGCAGCTGCTTCATTCGCAGAAGCTCGAGAGCCTGGGCGTGCTCGCCGGGGGCATCGCCCACGATTTCAACAACCTCCTCACCGCCATGATCGGGAACCTTGAGCTGGCGCTGAACCGGTTTCCGGCTCCCGGGGCGAAGGAGCGGATCGAGAAGGCCCTCCAGGCGACGCGACGGGCTGGCGACCTGACCCGCGAGATGCTCGCGTATTCCGGGAGAGGGCGGTTTGTCATTACGCTCGTGGACATCAACGCCGTTGTCCGGGAGAATGCCGCGCTCCTCCGCTCTTCGATCCCCCACACGGTCTCCCTGAGCACGTCGCTCCCGCCGGGACTCCCGGCCGCCCGGGCAGACCAGGCCCAGATCCAGCAGGTCGTGATGAACCTGATCACGAACGCTTCGGAGGCGATAGGGGAAAACACGGGGGTCATCACCGTCAGCAGCGGCGTCATGGAGTGCGACAGGAGCTACCTTGCCGGGAGCAGGATCGACGAGAAGGCTTCCCCGGGCCGCTATCTCTACCTCGACGTAAGCGATACGGGGAGCGGGATGACGGAGGATGTCGTCGCGCGCATGTTCGACCCGTTTTTCTCGACGAAGTCCACCGGGCGGGGGCTCGGGATGTCGGCGGTCCTCGGTATCGTCAGGGGACACGGGGGGGCCATCATGATCGACAGCCGGGTGGGGAAGGGGACGACCGTGAGAGTGCTCCTGCCGGCCTCCGACAGTCTGCCTGTCGCGGAGGAAGCCGGCCCGGCGGAATCAGCCCGCCCCTCGCCGGTGGCGGGGACGCTGCTCGTGGTGGATGACGAGGAGGAGGTCAGGGAGCTTGCGAAGGAGTTTGCGGAGGAGATCGGCCTTGATGCGCTCTGCGCCGCGAACGGGGAGGAGGCGCTCGCTCTTTACCGGGATCACAAGGATGAGATCGCCTGTGTTCTCCTCGATCTCACGATGCCGAAGATGGACGGCGTGGAGACGTTTGCACGGCTCCGGGAAATCCGGCCCGATGTCAGCGTCCTTCTCTCGAGCGGGTACGACGAAGAGGAGGTGGTCCGGGGGCGCGCCATCACCGGCCTGGCGGGGTTCCTCCAGAAGCCGTACCGGCTGGAACAGCTCCGGGAGAAAATCACGGAGATCCTCCGCGCGAAAGGGACATAGCCGGCCGGCGGACCGGCCGGCTGCGGTGCTTACTTCCCTATCCCCGGCTCGCCGGGGTGTTTTTTCTTCTCGACCTTGAACTTTCCGTCCTTTTCAAAATCCCTGTTGTACTTCCCGAACGGCATGGCAAGAAAGATCTTCGCGCTTGCATCGCGGGCCACGGGGATGTAATCCTGCGTGGCCGTCTTGACCGCCGTGGAGATCGCCGTCACAAGGAGTCCCGCGAGCCCCCCCGCGCCGCCGCTGCTGCCGCTCGTGTTCACCTCGACGGCTTCGTCGTAGTACCAGATCAGGTCGCCGGTGTGCGTCGAACGGAGCTCGCATGCCGCCTTGACCGTGACGCTCCCGGAGGTGATGAAGTACTTCGTGTTCCACTCGAGAAGCGTGACGTACAGGACAGCGTCGGCCCCGAAATACTCGCCGAATTTCTGCGGCGGGATCTTCATCATCGTCTCGGTGTCGAACAGGCCTTCCTGCTGGAGTATGTCGTACACCACTTCCATGGGGTAAACATAGTACCCGCTGTTTGTCAGGGGCTCGGCCACCGTCGTGGCGTAGAATTCCTTCGCCTCCGCCGACGTCGTCTTGTTGATGGGAGGGAGCACGAGGATGCTCACCGGGTGCTCCTTGTACATCGCGGGGGAGAACTCCTCCTTCGTGACGTACGTGGCGCAGCCGCCGAGTGCGACAACGAGGAGT
>DATJPH010000561.1:0-7620 GCA_035506475.1 Bacteroidota bacterium
TCTCCTCGTTCGTGGAAACGCGGAGCGTGGGGTCCTCCTCGGTGAGCTTCTGAAGCGCGTCCCCCATCTTCTCCTGGTCGGCCTTCGTCTTCGGCTCGATCGCCACGTGGATGACCGGGTCGGGAAATGTCATTTTCTCCAGGATGATCGGGTCGGACTCGTCGCAGAGCGTGTCGCCCGTGCGCGTGTTCTTCAGGCCGACCGCGGCGACGATGTCGCCGGCGTACGCCTCGTCGACGTCCTCGCGCGTGTTCGCGTGCATCCGGAGGATCCTGCTGATCCGTTCTTTCTTGTCCGCCACCGAATTGTAGACGTAGGACCCCGACTTGAGCGTCCCCGCGTAGACGCGGAAATACGTCAGCCGGCCCACGAACGGATCGGTCATGATCTTGAAGGCGAGCGCCGCGAACTGCCCGCCGTCTTCGACCTTGCGGGTGACATGGTCCGTCAGGTTCATGTGGTGCCCGGTGATCGTCCCCTCGTTCAGGTCGAGCGGAGACGGGAGGTAGTCGACGACCCCGTCCAGGAGCATCTGCACCCCCTTGTTCTTGAACGAGGAGCCGCAGAGGACGGGGATGATGCTCACCTTGAGCGATGCACGGCGGAGGACCGTCATGATCTCCTTCGGCGTGATCTCCTTCCCCTCCAGGTACTTCTCCAGAAGCGTGTCGTCCTCGTCGGAGACCGCCTCGAGCATTTTCGTCCTGTACTGCTGCGCCTTCGCCTTCATGTCGTGGGGGATCTCCATGTCCTCCCACTCGGCCCCGAGCGTCGATTCCTTGTACATCCGGGCCTTCATCGTCACAAGGTCGATGATCCCCGTGAAGAGGTCCCCCTCGCCCACCGGGAGCTGGATCGGGACGGCGTTGGCGCTCAGGCGGTCCTTCATCATCTCGACGACGGCAAGGAAATCCGCCCCGACGCGGTCCATTTTGTTGACGAACGCGATGCGGGGGACGCCGTACTTGTCCATCTGGCGCCAGACGGTTTCCGACTGGGGTTCGACGCCGCCGACAGAGCAGAACAGGGCGACCGCGCCGTCAAGGACGCGGAGCGACCGTTCCACCTCGGCGGTGAAATCCACGTGGCCGGGCGTGTCGATGATATTGATTCTGTGGTTGTTCCAGAAACAGGTCGTGGCGGCCGATGTGATCGTGATCCCGCGTTCCTTCTCCTGCTCCATCCAGTCCATCGTCGCCGCGCCGTCGTGGACTTCCCCCATGCGGTGGAGCACCCCCGTATAAAAGAGGATGCGCTCCGTCGTCGTGGTTTTGCCCGCGTCGATGTGCGCGCTGATTCCGATGTTCCTGGTCCGTTCTAGAGGATACTGTCTCGGCATATGCTCCTGCTTCTCTCCCTCGTTCCCTTCACCACTTGAAATGGGCGAACGCCTTGTTGGCTTCGGCCATCTTGTGCGTGTCTTCTTTCTTCTTTACCGCGTTCCCCTCGCCGTTGGACGCCGCGATGAACTCGGCCGCAAGCTTCTGGGACATCGACTTGTCCTTCCTGTCGCCGGCATACCCGATGAGCCAGCGGATCGCGAGCGCAACGCTCCGCTCCCCGCGGACCTCGGTGGGCACCTGGTAGGTCGCGCCGCCGACGCGGCGGGCCTTCACCTCGAGCATCGGGCGCGTGTTGCTGACGGCTTTCTTGAACACGTCGAGCCCCGTGCTCTTGGTCCGCTCCTCGATGAGCTGGAAGGCGTCGTACAGGATGTGCCGCGCGAGGTGCTTCTTCCCGCGCTTCATGATGTTGTTGATAAACTCCGCAACCAGAACATCCCCGTATTTCGGGTCGGGAATGGTGGCTCTGGGTGTCGATTTTTTCTTTCTCACGTGGTCGTCCGTTTTCCTGGAGTGTTATTTGCCGCGCTTCGCGCCGTACTTGGAGCGTCCCTGCTTCCGGTCCGCCACGCCGGCGGTATCGAGCGTCCCGCGGATGATATGGTAGCGGACCCCGGGAAGGTCTTTGACGCGACCTCCGCGGATCATGACGATCGAATGCTCCTGGAGATTGTGCCCCTCGCCCGGGATGTAGGCCGTGACTTCCATCCCGTTCGTCAGCCTGACGCGCGCGACCTTGCGGAGCGCCGAATTCGGCTTCTTGGGGGTCGTCGTGTAGACGCGCGTGCAGACTCCCCGTTTCTGGGGGCTGCCGCCCATGGCGGGCGCCTTGCTTTTCCAGGTGACGCTGCGCCTCGAGTTTCTGACGAGCTGTTGGATCGTTGGCACGCGGACTCCTCGTTACTGCACTCGTGTATGGATTTTCGATAGAGCTTTTTAAGGTACGAAAAACGCCTTACTTTGTCAAGGAGCAGCCCCCCGGCTTCAGGACGCGGTAAGCTTTTCCCTCGTCTTCGGCTTCTTCACCGCGACTTCCTCCTCCTCGGGCTCCGGCTCGGGAACGCTTTCCTCGACCACGGAAGGGGTGTCCACGCGGATATCCCTGAAGTGCTTCAGCCCGGTTCCCGCGGGAATCAGGTGGCCCATGATGACGTTTTCCTTCAGGCCGAGAAGGTTGTCGAGCTTCCCTTCGATCGCGGCATCGGTGAGCACCTTTGTCGTCTCCTGGAACGACGCGGCCGAAATCCAGCTCTCCGTCGACAGCGACGCCGAGGTGATGCCAAGAAGGACGGGCTCGGAGGTCGCCGGCTCCGCATCGCGGTACTCGATCACCTTTTTCGCCTTCTTGCGAAGGTCGCCGTTGGTCTCCCGGACCTTTTTCTTCCCGCCGAGCTGGCCGTTCTTGAACTTCGAGTCGCCCTTGCTCACGATAAGGACCTTGTCGCGCAGGCCGTCGTTCTCTTCCTCGAACTTCAGCTTGTCGACGTAGTCCCCCTCCAGGAACTTCGTGTCCCCGGAATCGACGATGCGCAGCTTCTGCATCATCTGCCGGACGATGATCTCGATATGCTTGTCGTTGATCTTCACCCCCTGGATCCGGTAGACTTCCTGGATCTCGTTGACAAGGTACTCCTGCACGGCGCCGACCCCCTTGATGCGCAGGACGTCGTGCGGATCGATCGCGCCGTCGGAGAGGCGCTCGCCCGCGCGGACGACGTCGTTGGCCTGCACGAGCACGTGCTTGCCCAGGGAGATCGGGTACTTGCGGATGTCCTTCCCGTCATGGCTCGTCACGATCACCTCGCGCGAACCGCGCTTCTGCGCGCCGAAGCTGACGATGCCGTCGATCTCGGAGACGACCGCGGGATCGTTCGGGCTCCGCGCTTCGAACAGCTCGGTGACGCGCGGAAGGCCGCCGGTGATGTCGCGGGTCTTGCCGATGTCGCGGGGGATGCGCGCCAGCACGGTGCCGGCGGTGATCTCCTGGGCGTCGTTGACGACGATATGCGCGCGCGTCGGGATGATGTAGGTCCCGACCTTCCCCTTCTTGTTGTGCACCTCGAGCGTCGGGGCGAGCGTCCGGTCGCGCGAATCGATGACGACTTTCTGGATGTGCCCCGTCTGCTCGTCGTCGATCTCGCGGAACGTGACGTTTTCCTTCAGCTGGTGGTACCGGACTTCCCCGGAATGCTCGGAGATGATCACCGCGTTGTACGGATCCCACTCGTAGATGATCTGCCCCTTGGCCACCCTGTCACCGTCGCGCAGCAGCATCGTCGCGCCGTAGGGGACGTCGTATTTCGTCAGCATCCGGTTGTCGTGGTCGAGGACGTTGACGACGCCGCTCCTGCCGGAGACGATGATCCGGAAACCGTCGTCGTCGGGTATCTCGAGGAATTTCACCCCCTCGTACTGGAGCGTCCCGTCGAACTTCGAGGAGACCTGCGACTGGGATGCGATGAGGCTCGCCGTGCCCCCGGTGTGGAACGTGCGGAGGGTCAGCTGCGTGCCCGGCTCGCCGATCGACTGCGCGGCAATGATGCCGACGGTCTCGCCCGGCTGAATGAGCTTGCCCGTCGTCAGGTTCCTGCCGTAGCAGAGCGCGCAGATGCCGCGCTTGGCTTCGCACATGAGCACCGAGCGGATCTCCACGGTCTCGATCGAGGTCTCGGCCATACGGTCGGCCTTCTCCTCGTCGATGAGCTCGCCCGTCCTGACGATAATCTCGCCCGAGATCGGGTCGGCCACGTCGTGGACGGACACGCGCCCGACGATGCGCTCGGCAAGGGGCTCCTTCACGTCTTCCCCCTCCTTGAGCGCGCCCGTGACCACGCCGCGGATCGTCCCGCAGTCTTCCATCGTGATGATCGCGTCCTGGGCCACGTCGACAAGCCTGCGCGTCAGGTACCCCGCGTCGGCCGTCTTGAGGGCGGTATCGGCAAGGCCCTTGCGGGCGCCGTGGGTGGAGATGAAGTACTCAAGAATCGAAAGGCCTTCCCGGAAATTCGCGATGATCGGGTTCTCGATCAGCTCGCCGGTCGCCCCCGAGAGGCTCTTCTGCGGTTTGGCCATGAGGCCGCGCATGCCGGCGAGCTGGCGCACCTGCTCCTTGGAACCGCGGGCGCCGGAATCCACCATCATGTAGAGCGAGTTGAACCCGTCGCGGGAATGCTGGAGCGATTCGAAGAGCCGCTCCGCGACCCGGTTCGTGACGCTCGTCCAGATATCGATCACCTTGTTGTACCGCTCCCCCTTTGTGATGAACCCGCGGATGTACTGGCTCTCCACCTCGTCAACGCTCTTCTGGGCGCGGCCGATGATCTCCTCTTTTTCCTTCGGGATAATGACGTCGTCGATGCTCACCGAGAGCCCGCCCGCGGTGGCGTAGCGGAACCCGATATCCTTGAGCTTGTCAAGGAACTCGGCGGTCTTCAGGTTTCCCACCCTCCGGAAGGCGGAGGAGATGATCTGGACAAGCCGTTTCTTGTTCAGGAGCTCGTTGAAGTACCCGATCTCCTTCGGCACGATCTGGTTGAAGATCACGCGCCCGGTGGTGGTCTCCACCATTTCGCCTTCGATCCTCACCTTGATGCGCGCATGGAGGCCGACCCTCCCGTAGTTGTACGCGATGATCACCTCGGCCGGGGACGAGAACAGGAGTCCCTCCCCCTCATCGCCGCTCCTGGATTTCGTCAGGTAGTAGCACCCGAGCACCTGGTCCTGCGTCGGGGTCACGATCGGGGCCCCGCTGGCGGGCGAGAGGATATTGTGGCTCGAGAGCATCAGGATCCTCGCCTCGAGCTGGGCGTCGAACGAAAGCGGCACGTGCACCGCCATCTGGTCGCCGTCGAAGTCGGCGTTGAACGCGGTGCAGACCATCGGGTGGATGCGGATCGCCTTCCCTTCCACCAGGACCGGCTGGAACGCCTGGATGCCGAGGCGGTGGAGCGTCGGGGCGCGGTTGAGAAGCACCGGGTGCCCGTCGATGATGTTTTCAAGGATCTCCCAGACCTCGGGGCCCTTCTTGTCGACCATCTTCTTGGCGCTCTTGACCGTCTTGACGATCCCCCGCTCGATGAGCTTCCGGATGATGAACGGCTTGAACAGCTCGACGGCCATGTCCTTCGGGAGCCCGCACTCGTGGAGGCGCAGCTCCGGCCCGACGACGATCACCGAGCGGCCGGAATAATCGACCCGTTTGCCGAGAAGGTTCTGCCTGAACCGCCCCTGCTTCCCCTTGAGCATGTCGGAGAGGGACTTCAGCGCGCGGTTGTTGTCGCTCCGCACGGCGTTGACCCGGCGTGAGTTGTCGAAGAGCGAATCGACCGCCTCCTGGAGCATCCTCTTCTCGTTGCGGAGGATGACGTCGGGGGCCTTGATATCGATCAGCCGCTTCAGCCGGTTGTTCCTTATGATCACGCGCCGGTAGAGATCGTTGAGGTCCGACGTCGCAAAGCGCCCCCCCTCCAGGGGGACGAGCGGGCGGAGCTCCGGGGGGATGACGGGGATGATGTCAAGCACCATCCACTCCGGCCGGTTGAGCGGGCCGTTTTCCGCCTCGCGGAACGCCTCGACGACGCGGAGCCGCTTGAGCGCATCCTGCTTCTTCTGGACGGAGGTTTCTTCGAGGATCTGGGCGCGGAGCTCGGCCGCGAGCGCCCCGACGTCGACCTGCTTCAGGAGGCTCTTGATCGCCTCGCCGCCGATCTGGGCGACGAATTTCCTCTTGTCGGTCTGCTCGAGCTCGTCGTGATTGTCGGGGAGCGTCGAAAGGATCTCGAAGAACTGCTCCTCGGAGATCAGGTCCTTTTTCTGCAGGCCGGTCGTCCCCGGGTTGACGACGACGTAGGACTCGTAGTAGATGATCTTCTCGAGGTCCTTCGACGTCATCCCCAGGATATAGCCGATCTTGGAGGGGAGCGACCGGAAGTACCAGATGTGCACGACCGGCACCGCCAGCCCGATATGCCCCATCCGCTCGCGGCGGACGCTCTTCTGCGTCACCTCCACGCCGCACCGGTCGCAGATGATGCCCCGGTAGCGGATCCTCTTGTATTTCCCGCAGTGGCACTCCCAGTCACGGACCGGGCCGAAGATCTTCTCGCAGAAGAGCCCGTCCTTCTCAGGACGGAACGACCTGTAGTTGATCGTCTCGGGCTTCGTCACCTCGCCGTGCGAGCGCTGCAGGATCATGTCGCTCGACGCAAGGCTGATCGTTATCCGTGTGAAATTCTTCTTCGCTTCTTTGTCGTGATGAAACAACGCCATTGGATTCCTCCAAAATTAGTCGAGCTTCACATCGAGGCCAAGTCCCATGAGCTCGCGAATGAGCACGTTGAACGATTCCGGGACGTTCGATTCCGGCAGGTTCTCCCCCTTGACGATCGCCTCGTAGACTTTCGCGCGGCCGGAGACGTCATCGCTCTTGACCGTGAGGATTTCCTGCAGGACGTGGGCCGCGCCGTACCCCTCGAGCGCCCACACCTCCATCTCGCCGAACCTCTGGCCGCCGAACTGCGCCTTCCCTCCCAGCGGCTGCTGCGTGATCAGCGAATACGGGCCGATCGACCGCGCATGGATCTTGTCGTCCACCAGGTGCGAGAGCTTGAGCATGTAGATGACCCCGACGGTGACCTCCTGGTCGAATTTCACGCCGGTGCGGCCGTCGATGAGGACGGACCGGGAACTTTCGTTCAGTCCCGCCTTCCTGAGCTCGCCCTGGACATCCTCCCATGTCGCGCCGTCGAAGATCGGCGACGCGAACTTCACGCCGAGCGCCTCGGCCGCCCAGCCGAGCGCGGTTTCGTAGAGCTGCCCCAGGTTCATGCGGGAGGGGACGCCCAGGGGGTTGAGCACGATATCGACCGGCGTCCCGTCCGGGAGGAACGGCATATCTCCCTGCGGCACGATGCGCGAAACGACGCCCTTGTTCCCGTGGCGGCCCGCCATCTTGTCGCCGACGGAGAGCTTCCGCTTCTTCGCCACGTACACCTTCGCGAGCTGGACCACGCCCGGGGGAAGTTCGTCGCCGAGCTGGATCTTGTTTTTCTCGTGACGGAACTCTTCCTCGATGCTGTTGAGCTTGTCGAAGTAGTTACTGAAGATCTTCGCGATGATCGCGTTCTTCTTCTTGTCCTCCACCCAGTCGCTGCCCGGGTCGAGCTTCTCGAGAGTGTCGTAACCGACAAACGTGTCGGCCTTGAACTGTGTGCCGCTCCGGAAGGCCATGGTGCCGTCCGTGTCGCGCACGCCGACGGACTTTTCGTCTTCGAGCAGG
>DATJPH010000562.1:0-6284 GCA_035506475.1 Bacteroidota bacterium
GGACCAGGACGCTCCGGGTGAATGTCCGCGTGATCGCCGCGACCAACGCCGACCTGCGGGAGCTGGTCCGGCAGAAGAAATTCAGGGAGGACCTCTACTACCGGATGGATGTCCTGACGGTTTCCCTTCCTCCGCTCCGCGAGCGGCAGGCGGACATTCCCATCCTTGTCGAACATTTCCTGCTGCAGGAGGGGGGGGGCATCCGGGTGTCGCGCAACGTGATGGACGCTCTCCAGAACTACCGCTGGCCGGGGAATATCCGGGAGCTCGAGAGCGTGATGAAGCGGGGGGTTCTCCTGGCGCGCTCAGAGCAGAGGCCGATGGTGACGGTCAAGGACCTGAACGACGAAATCGCTGCGGCCGCGCGGGGAGCGGCCCCGGTGGAAGAACAGGTACTCGAATCATTGCGCGACAAGGCGTTCAGCCGGAGTTCTGTCACCGACACGGCGGATGAACTCGGGGGCCTCAACCGCGGGACTGTCGCCGAGTACCTCAGGGGGGAGTGTCTGAAGGCATTCGCGGAATGTTCGTTCGATATCGACAAGGCCGTTCGCCGGATCTCGCTCTCTGCCGATCCGGCGGTGAACGAGCGTGTCCGGAAGAAATTCCAGGATTACCTCTCAAATATTTCGGAGGGTCTTTCTCCTTCGCAGCCGTGGGAATCCAACCGCGGTGTCCTCAGGCCGAAGAGCAAGAACCTCCCCCAGAAATACCACCCGTATCTCGAGAAGGTCGGGGAGGCATTCTACAGAGGTGTCTGGAAACTGACCTCTTAAGCCGCCTCGCGGGAAGTTGTTTTCCCCGCTGTTGCGCCGAAAACGGTAATTCCTCACACCTGCCTGAATTCACCCGACCCCGCAGTTCACTCCGCAGACCCCGCAGTTCCCGCATATTCCCCCTCACGAGAATTGCCTCAAACAGCCCGTTTTGGGCTTTTGTGAGTTTTTCTCTCCCCGCCGGATCATGGCATGCAGATTGCGACCTTGAGACCCAGAGAATGTGGACGGCGACACCATCCGACGCGTTCACAAAAGAGTGCATAACATTCAACGAGGGAGAGCACAATGAAGAGGTCTTTTGCGGTGATGGGGGGATTGCTCGCCGTGGGCGGGCTGTTCATCGCGGGATGCACGAAGCATGACGGCGGACCGGTTGATGGGTCGTCGTCGAACGTCAACCAGATCGCCCAGATCCAGACACAGGCTCTCGCCGATCCGTTCGTCCAGACCGACCAGACGACGTTCGGCGACCAGTCCCTGCAGCCGACGGATTACGGCACGCTCGGAAAGGTTGATGCCCCGGTGACCCCGCTTCGCTGGGGCCGGTTCATCACCGGTGTGACGGCCACGGTGACAACGACAATTCTCCCCGGCGACACGGAGGCGGTGGCGCATATCCAGAAGACGATTACGGGGGTATTCAAGATCAAGGGGACGGAAGGGACGCTCGACACGATCATTTCGAAGCCGTTCACCGACGTGGCGGTTCGCAATCTCCTCATGAGGAAGGTGAACCTCGCGGACACCTCGGTCTGGCGTCCGGCGGGGACCTCGCTCGTTGACGGGCAGACGACTCCGCCTCCGGCGAACAACCAGATAGCGATTACACAGGTCCAGATATTCACGCCGACGGACACGGTGACGATCACCGACCCGACGACGTTCTACCTCCGCTACCGCTGGCTGCCGTTCCACGACGGCGAGAGGAAGGATTGCCCGGAGTTCAGGGGCGGGGATAAGGTCGTCGTTCAGGCGACAGTCGTCAGCGCATCGTCCGACACGGATCTGGTCGCACTCCGCTACGGGTTCGGGTTCAGCCTTGCGATCGGCAGGCGCCAGCACATGACGCTCATTTCCCAGACGCAGAACGGAGACGGCACCTACACGAGAGTCTATCAGGGGACCTGGTACTCCCATTTCTTCACCGGGTTCTTCAACGCGGGCGTCGACGCGGTCACGCGCGGGACGCTTTACGACGATGCGTTGCCTTATTCAGCAAGCTGGTGGGGGGTTCCGTACAGGGTCTACTGATCCTGTCCGGATATTGCGGGCGGGCCCCCGTACCTCTCCTGGGCGGGGGCCCGGTTGTTTTGCCGCGGTTGAAATTCAGGGCGGAATTCGGCTAATTGCGTCATAATCCGTATTCCTGTCCGAAGGGATTACATGAGGAAGCTCTCCATACTCGCCTGCTGTCTGTTCCTCTGTCAGGCCGGCTGCCAGAAGCCCTCCCCGTTGACTGTCGAACCTCCGGCTGATTCGCCGGCGGGGACGCTTCGAGTCACCGTGCTCAGCAATCCTGATACGAACATCGCCGTCACGCCGTTCGATTCGGTAGGCGTGCTTCCGGCGGACCAGACGACGTATTCGGGGCTCTTTCTCGTGAACACCGTGAAGTACGACAACGGCCACGGTACGCTTTCCGTGGCGTATGCAAGCGCGTACTTCGGTGACCGCAACAGGCCGCTTGTCGTGAACGGCAAGACAATCGGGTACTACGGCATCGATCTGATGCCGTTCTCGATCTACCCACTGAAGATCGGGGGGATCGCGATGGTACGGTACCCGTACAGGATTCATATTGGAAGCCGCGACACGACGTTTGGCTACATGTACCGTGCAGTGTTTGCCTCGCTTCAGCCCAGGAACAACTACGACTGGGACGATCCCCGGCCCGACACGACGCGTCTGAGCAGTTTCCACGACACTGTCGTGACACCGGAGGATCTGAAAGTGCTGGCGCCGGCCGGGGGAAGCGTTCTCTCCCGCACGAAACAGCTCGTCCTGCGCTGGAACGGGAGTGGAAATCTCGCCATCGTGATCAGCACGTTGAATCCGCTGACGGGAAAATCCAAGCCGATCCTGAAGCTCGAGCCGGATGTCAACACGGGCACGGCGGTCATCGATCCTCGTGTGCTGCAGATGCTGCCGCAGACGAGGAATTTCGTGTTCACGTTTATTATCGCCAACAAGGCTGAACGGCTGCTGGGCGGGCTGCCAAAGGACAGGGTACTGGTACAGGCCGCATCCGTCTATAACAGCTACCTCCAGCTGGAATAATGCCATTGTCCCGTTCTGTCGTGCTTGTTCTGGTTCTGGGCACGGCAGTGTCGACAGCCTCTGCGCAGGCGATATTCTCCCCGCGCGCATCTGCGCTTGGGGCCTACGGCCCCCTTGTGCGCGATGCCCGCGGGTTCACGGCAAATCCTTCGGGGCTTGTCGGGATGAAGGACTGGGATATTTACACGTCAACATATACGGCGCCGTCAATATCGGGCGGGGGACTTGTGTTCAGCGGGTTTGGCATCGGGAAACGGTTTTTCGCAAACAACGCGCTCGCGTTCCAGTACACCCCGGGAACGTCCCTCGACGTCATCGAGCCTGCGCATTTCACGATCGCCGGTTTGAGCATTTCCACGGACAGGGAGGAGACGTACACCGAGCCCCTGGCGGCGGCCTATGCGTACCGTTTTTCGGAGAAGTTCTCGGCCGGGATCCAGGCAAGATTGCGGACGGAGAAAATCACCGAAACGGTGTTCAGCCCGCTCCCGGATATCAATGATTCCCTGAACGCCGTCGTCCCGGTCCAGCAACAGTATACGCGTTCCACCTGGTTTGCCGACATCGGCGTCCTCTGGAAGCCGGTGGAGGCACTCTCCCTGTCCGCGCTCGGGCGCGGTCTGGTGCAGGCGAACGGGAGCGGCATACCCTCCACGTACGATTCCTATACGCTCCCCCGTGAACGCTTTCTTGAAGTGGGTGCGGCCTGGAGCGTTACACCTTTCCTCACGTTCGCGGCCCAGGGGAGCACCGACCGCCGCGGATCCCTGGGCGTCGAGTGGGCCCCGGGTCTCAATATCGCCGCGCGCGGCGGACTGTACGCGGACGGAGCGGGATCACCCTTCATCGACGCCGTGGGCATTGGTATCGGGTGGTCCTATCTTTTCCTTGAAGCTGACGCATCATACATCAGGTTCACGAATCAGTCCGGACGCAAGGGTGCGGTCAATGTCCCCTCGTTTGACCCTTCAGGGATCAAAGACATCGGCATGAGCCCGTTTTCTCCGGACAGGGCCTCGGTGTCGATCCGCGCGATGCTCGGGAGCGTCCGGGAGATCCCCGTGCGGATCGAAGGGGTGGAGATGCTCAGCGGGGTCTACCCCTCGTCGTACCAGGCTCTTGCCTACCGGCCCATCGGCAAAGTGCGCGTCAGGAATAACTCGCAGAAGCCCGTCCAGGCCCGCGCGCAGATCTTCGTGGCCGGCCTCATGGACCAGCCGACGGAATCCCGTCCCGTCAGCATCGGTCCGGGCGCCACCGGGGAGATCCCGCTCACCGCCGTATTCAATGACAGGATAAAGACCGTCCCCTCACTCACGATCCGGGAGGGGGCCGTGAGCGTGTCGGCCGATCCCTCGGGAGACGATGACGACCGCGTACAGGCCCGCGTGCTTATTCACGGGAAAAACGACTGGGACGGAAGCGCGGGCTCTCTCCGCTATTTTGTCACGCCTGATGATCCGGAAATAATCCGGACCGCCCGCGAAATACTCCTCGCGAACAAGGATTCGCTGGAGGGCGTCCCTGCGGACCTGGGCCCGCTCAGGCGTGCGAGCATCCTCTGCGACGCGTTCAGAGGGAAGCTCGTCTATGTCCGCGATCCCAGGCACCTCACGGAGTTCGTGCAGTACAGCACGGAGACGCTCAGGAGCCAGAGCGGCGATTGTACGGATATGACGGTATGCTTCGCGTCGCTCCTGAGCAGCATGGGTATTGCCACCGCGTTCGTGGATGTCGTCCCGCCGTTGAACCCGGAGAAGGCGCACATCTTTCTCCTCTTCGACACGGGGGTCAGCCCGGCGTTCGGAGACCGCGTCTCATCCAACCCGAAGCGCTACGTGGTGCGAAAATCGAAATCGGGGCGGGAATCGATCTGGCTTCCCGTAGAAAGCACGGCAATCACGCGGGGATTTGAGACAGCCTGGACGGAAGGCGCGCAGGAATATTTTGACGATGTCGAGCTGGGGCTTGGACTTGTCCAGGGGTGGGTGCGGATTGTAGACGTGTACTGACAGACAGGGAGGGGTCAATGAAGACGGCACTACTTGTGGCGGCGCTCTGCTTCGCGGTGCGCGTGTCGGCGGGGGAGATCATCGTCCAGAAGGCGCAGGGAGAAGTGAGCGTCAGGCACGGCGTCACGGAGGTCTGGGTCAAAGTGTCTCCGGGCGACATCCTGCGGCCCGACGACACCATGAAGACGGGAAAAAAGGGGTCGGCGGTCATCGTCCTCCGCCCGTCTTCTGAGACCGGCGGGGCGCAGAAGACGCTCACCCTTCCCGGCGACGTTATCGTCGATATGTCTGACGTACGCGATCTCACGCAGGAAGAGCTCATGCTCAAACTGACGATGGAGAAGGTGCGCGCGTCGTCGTACCAGTGGAAGAGCGATGATCTCCAGATTCCGAGCGCTGCGGTCGTTCACGGTGAGGACAGGGGTTCGGAGGGGGAGTCAATGCGGGCAAGCGACCCGGCCACGGGCGTGCTCCAGCTTAACGGCGCGCACGTCCTGTTCGAAAACGGATTCTACGCGACCTGCGCACTGAAAGGGCTTGAGGTATTCAGGATGTACCCGGCGCTGGGGAAGCAGTTCCGCAGCCGCATGATGGTCGCCGAGGCGCTGGAGAAAGCCAATCTCCGCGGCGAGGCGGTGAATGAATACGCCTCGATTGCGAGCATTGACGGGATCACCGCCGAGCAGCGGAATCTTCTCCACGACCGGATCGAAGCGCTGAGGAAGCAATAGCGCCGTGCAGCTTCTTCTCACGGTGTCCCGAGAATCACCGCGTCGTTCGCCGGGACGTCCACGTCCGTCGTGGTCCGCAGATCGAGCGTGGCCCCTGTCATGAGATTTTTCAGGACGGTTGCCCCGCCGAAATACCCCTTCGCCTGGACGATACTTGCCTTCTGCGCGTCGTCCCGGTTATTGACGAGGACCAGCGTTTTTTCGGCGGGTAGCAGGCGGAGGTACATGTAGAGCTCACTCGCGGGCGGGAAATGGACCATGCTCCCGTAGGCCAGCGATTTCCTCTCCCGGCGGAGATGGAACAGCTGCCGGACCTCGTTGAAGAAGCCTTTCTCCTCCGCCGTCCTCCCTTTGACAGTGAATGCATTCAGAGAATCGCCGGGAAATCCGCCCGGAAAGTCGCAACGTATCATCCCGTGTTCTTTCCCCCCCATCAGCCCCAGTTCCGTCCCGTACAGCACTTCCGGAATGCCGCGTAGTGTGAG
>DATJPH010000563.1:0-3468 GCA_035506475.1 Bacteroidota bacterium
CGGCCTTGTACTGGCTCGACTCCGCCTGGTAGACGACGTGCTCGGCCTGCGAGTGCCTCCGCTCGTCCTCCACACCGTCGGATTTCGCGTACGTTTCCGGGAAGTAGACAAGAAGGGACTGCGTCTGCGGGAACCGGTACCCGGGAACGGAATCGGTGGCGACGTCGTAGTAGTGCTCCCCCCGCTCCATGACATTCTGCGCGTGCCAGAGCGAGGCGAACGTGAAATAGTCGCTGTGGAGCGCCTTGATGCCGTCCACGACGACATAGTACCCCGGGTCCCTCACCCAGACGATCACCCGGTCCCACCGGTACCCGAGCTCGTCGTCGATCAGGCGCGTGCGGCTCATGTCGACGGAGCGGAGTGAGACAAAGTCTATCTTCTGCGTCTTCACGCGGCGGTAGGCGCCCGAGTTATGCGCGAATTCCAGGAGCGACTGGCTCCCGTCCCTTTTGTTCTTCCGGGCAATGAGCCTGTTGTGGAAGTAGTCCTGCCTCCAGGCGCCGTACTGGCCGCTGGGGAGCGAGTCGCGGTACCCTCCGTCGTGCAGGAGGACGGAGCCTTTGTTCATCAGGAGGACCACCGAGTTCTCGTCGGCGTGCCCGTGGTGCATCTTCTCTTCTTCAACGGTGATTGTCTGCCGGAGATACTCGCGGGAGAGCCACCCCCCCTCTCCTTCGTCCCTGTAGTCGAGGAGAAGGTACGAGGCCGACGAATCCCATCCGCTCCTGAAGACCACCTTCTTCCCCACGATGTCGTCGAGCACCTCCTGGCTCCCCCCCGAAGGGACGCGCGGAGACGTCGTCTCCGAGCACCACCTGTACGCGTCGGCAAGGTGGTACGCCTCGTCAATGCTGAGCACACTTTCCCGCCGCTTCGCGGTGTTGTACACCGACTGCGCGGCCCATTTGAGCGTCGGGTCGCCGAACTGGGCGGCTTCCTTCTCGAAGACCGCCACGAGCCGCAGTCCCCCGGAGGCGCTGTTCCAGGCGGCGTCGCCGAAATCGGGGACCGTCCCGGCCGGCGATATGAGCTTCGTGTAGTACTCCATGTAGTACCGCATCATCGGGGAAGTGTAGACCGACGAATCCCCCGAGACCGATGCGTAGGAAAAGAGCGCATGGAGCCAGATCGGATTGTAGTTCGACGCATCCTCGATCTCCCAGTTGTGCAGGTTGTCCGAGGCGATCACCCGGGCCATCGCCCGCCATTTCGCGGCATGCGGATGGGACGGGAGCGCCCGGGCGGCGTACATGAGCGCCTCCGCCCTCAGCATCGCCCTGTTATGCGTCCCCCACTCCGGGAACGTGAATATGAAGTCGATGCTCCCGGCGATCTCCGACTCGATCTTCGCGCGCGAGCCCGCGTCGATGACGCCGCTTTCACGGATGGCGCTGTAGGCCCGGACATACGGGGGGAGAAAGAAGAAATTCGTGAGCGCCGGGAGGCCGCGCTCGTATTCGACGCGGCTCTTCGCGAACCCGGGCGGCATGGCATTCCGGAGATCGCCGTAGGAGGCGAGCAGAGAGGCCGCCCGCTCCGCGTAGAGCCGCTCCCCCGTCTGCTGGTAGAGGAAGCCGAGGACGGCCGCCAGGTAGACCGGGTGGGCGGGGGGGTTGTATCCCCAGAGGACGCTCGGGTTCGAGTTCTTCTTCCAGACGTCGAGGGCCCCCGGGTCGTCGCTCCATCCCTTCTCGGCCGAGCGGCGGATATCGTCCATGTACGCCTGCTTCTGCGCGCGGAGCGTGCTGAACGTGCAGCAGAAAACGAGTGCGGCAAGAATCAATTTTTTCATTGTTGCCTTTCGCGATTTGAACGGTGCGCCTCATCGATCATGACAAGATAGTTTTCCACGGGGACGTAACTTGGCACGGAGTTCCCCGACCCCACCGCGTACCTCCCTTTCCCACCGCACGTCGTGACGAGGTCGCGTGTCTTCCGCCGGACATCGTCGGGAGATCCCCCCGAGAGTATGTTGATATCGATCCCGCCGAGCACGGCGATACGGTCGCCGTATCTTGCCTGGAAGTCCTGCACGGGGACGATCCCGTCCTCGAACGAATGTTTCCCGTCGATCCCGACGCCTGCGATCAGGTCCTCCATCACCGCATCGACCCTCCCGCAGGAATGGAGGTAGTAGGGGAGGTTCTTCGCGTGGGCCAGCGCGGCGAACCGCGTATGCCAGGGGAGGACGTACTGCCGGAGAAGCGCCGGCGCGATGAGCGTCGCGGACTTGTACCCCATATCGTCGCCGGGAAAGACGGCGACAAGCCTGTCCAGATCCAGTATGTGCGCGTAGAACGCCATCATCAGCTCTCCAAGCCTGTCGGCAACCGCCCGCACGAGCGGAGGATCCTCGTGGAGGGCGATTGCAAGCCCCTCCATGGACATGATCCAGGAGAGGTGCTCGAACACACCCCCGCCGTGGCAGGAGACGAGCCCCATCCCCTCCGGGAGGTTCTTGTTCAGGTACTCGAACGGGAAGAAATCGAACTCGTCCGGCTTCGGCCAGGGGTAACGCTCAAAATCGTCCCACGACATGATCGCCCCCCGGTGCTCGTCGGCCCATGCCCGCTCGCTGTTTGAGCCGGGAGCGGGGTCCGCCCCCAGGAGCTTCATCTCGGGAAGAGGGAGGCTCTCCTCGTACCGGACAAAATCGTATCCCATCCTGTACCAGAACTGTATGAAATTATCGAGGTACGCTCTCCGCGACTCCCGGCCAGCGCCGATTTTCACCCAGCGGCGGCCGAGCATCCCCTCGACGACGGGCTTCATCACGACGTCGTCCACGATGTACTCGACGAGCGGGACGCGCCGCGAGGAGGATTTCCCGGAGAGTATTGCCACGAATTCCCCCCCGTCAGGGGCGGGGTGTTCCAGCGGGAGCGCAAGCCCTTTCATAGAGAAGCTCCGGTATGCATTCAGTGCGTCAGGAGGAGTGAACCCTGGTCGTACGCGGCGCACAGAGCGGCGATGTCGCCGATCGATTCGCCGAGGGCGGCAGGGACGATCCGGCACACGCGCCGGGCTTCGGGGAGCGATTCTTCATCGAACACGCGCCGCGCGGGCGCCACAAGCGCCTCCTCCAGGCGCATGCCGAGCCCTCCCAGTATGATCCGCTCCGGGTTGAGCGTGTCCGCCACGATGGCAAGACCGCGGCCGAGACCGCGCGCGGCCCGCAGGAAGACGGCCCGGGCTTCGGGAGATCCGCCCAGGAACGATTCATGGAGATCGACAACCGTCGCCCCCTCGTCCCAGCGCCCGGGGTACATCATCCGGGCCAGGCGGGCGATCCCCGTGCCGCTCCCGTAGCCTTCAAGTGAACCGCTCTTCCCGTAGCAGTCGGGGCCCTCTTCGGCGACGCGCACGTGCCCGATCTCGCCGGCGACGTCGCTCGTCCCCCGGTAGAGCCTCCCGTCGAGTATCAGCCCCGCCCCGAACCCCGTCCCCATCGTCACAAAGACGATG
>DATJPH010000564.1:0-7202 GCA_035506475.1 Bacteroidota bacterium
CAGACTGTAAATCTGTCGGTCACGACCTTCGGAGGTTCGAATCCTCCCCTGCCCACATCCGTTGGAAACCCGTCGTGCATCGTGCGGCGGGACCGGACGGTGACACAAGACGATCGTTGCGGGAGTAACTCAGTTGGTAGAGTCACAGCCTTCCAAGCTGGTGGTCGCGGGTTCGAGTCCCGTCTCCCGCTCTTCATGCTGGCTGGTGGTTTCCGGAAAGAGATTTTCAATCGCTGTTTGGCTTGCGTAGCTCAGTTGGTAGAGCACTTCCTTGGTAAGGAAGAGGTCACCGGTTCAATCCCGGTCGCAAGCTCAGCAGACAAGCGTAAAGACATCACAGACCTGTAAGGCGACGCCGTGCGAGACATTATTACGTTGGAATGCACCGACTGCAAGAGACGCAACTACTCGACCACGAAGAACAAGAAGAAACAGACGGGGCGGGTCGAGTACAAGAAATTCTGCAGACACTGCGGCAAGCACACGACCCACAAGGAGACGCGGTAGCCGGCATGCGCCGGACCATTCGCCCGGTCCGGCCTTCGGTCACCGTGCCGCCGGCGGCTTCACGTCCCGGATCCCGGTCATTGTTCTGCACGTTCCGCACGTGAGGTCCCGCGCTCCCGGAAGGCCATGGAGTGATACGTGAGTAGCTCAATTGGCTAGAGCAGCGGTCTCCAAAACCGCAGGTTGGGGGTTCAAGTCCCTCCTCACGTGCCAGGATCCATTTTGACGACATAGAACGGACATCGACCCCGCATGAAAGAGAAAATACTCGCGTTCTTTACTGATGTTGTAAAGGAGATGAACAAAGTCACCTGGCCGAAGAAGGACGACCTGCGTGATTCCACCGTGATCGTCCTCGTGGTCTGCCTGATCGTCGCTGCGTTCGTCTACGTCGTGGACGCGGCGGTCAGCGGCCTGCTCCGTCTGTTCCTATAAGAGGGGAGACAATGTCGGAGAAGAAGTGGTACGTGGTCCGGACGTACTCGGGCCATGAGAACAAGGTCAAGGCGTACATCGAAAACGAAGTCGCCCAGGCCGGCCTCGGCGAGAAGGTCACGTCCGTGATCGTCCCGTCGGAGAAGGTCTTCGAGGTCAAGGACGGAAAGAAGAAGAGCAAGACGCGGACGTTCTTCCCGGGGTATATCCTCGTCGAGGCGATCCTCGACAAGACGACGACCCATATGATTCTCAACACCCCCTCGGTGATCTCGTTCGTCGGGCCCAAGAACGCGCCCGCGCCGCTGCAGGCCTCCGAGATCCGCCGCCTGATCGGCAAGATCGAGGAGAGGAAGGACGTCGAGGTGATCGAGGTCCCCTTCAAGCCGGGGGACGCGGTGAAGGTGACGGACGGGCCCTTCAACAATTTCAGCGGGTTCGTGCAGGAGATCAACGAGGAGAAGATGAAGCTGAAGGTCATGGTATCGATCTTCGGCCGCAAAACGCCCGTCGAGCTGGATTTCAGCCAGGTGGAGCTTGAAAAGTAAACAGACAAGTACCGGACAAAGAGCACACTCATGAAAAAAGTCGTCGGATTCATCAAGCTGCAGATCCCCGCGGGACAGGCAAATCCCGCCCCTCCCGTCGGCCCGGCTCTCGGGCAGAAGGGGGTCAACATCATGGAGTTCTGCAAGCAGTTCAACGCGCGGACGCAGGCACAGGCGGGACTGATCATCCCGGTCGTCATCACGGTCTTCTCGGACAAGTCCTTCACGTTCGTGACGAAAACCCCTCCGGCGGCCGTGCTCCTTGCCAGGGCGGCGAAGGTGGAAAAGGGGTCGGCGGAACCGAACCGCACAAAGGTGGCCAAGGTCTCGAAGAAGCAGGTGCGCGAGATCGCAGAGATGAAAATGCCGGATCTGAACGCCAATTCCCTCGAAGCCGCGATGTCGATGGTCGCGGGAACCGCTCGGAGCATGGGCATCACCGTTGAAGACTGAAGCAATCTAGGCAGTTACACGTGGGAGAGTCGCCCTCCGGCGCCTCGTCCGTACCACTATTATAGAGAGGTCAGTTCATGAAACAGAGCAAACGGTTCAAAGCAGCAACGACGAAAATCGATCCGAAGAAATTCTACACGATCGACGAAGCTGTCGCCCGTGTGAAAGAGACCGCGACGGCGAAATTCAACGAGTCCGTCGATATCGCAGTCAGGCTCGGCGTCGACCCGAAGAAGGCCGACCAGGCGATACGGGGGACCGTGGCGCTTCCGCACGGGATCGGCAAGGAAGTGCGCGTTCTTGTGCTGGCGCGCCCTCCCCGCGACGAGGAGGCAAAGGCCGCGGGTGCCGAACACGCCGGGCTCGCCGAGTACATACAGAAGATCCAGGCGGGCTGGGCCGACATCGACGTCATCGTGGCCACGCCGGACGTGATGGGCGAGGTCGGGAAACTGGGAAAGGTCCTCGGGCCGCGCGGGCTCATGCCCAATCCGAAGAGCGGGACCGTGACCAACGACGTCGCGAAGGCGGTCAAGGAGGTCAAGGCGGGGAAGATCGAATTCCGCGTTGACAAGGCCGGGATACTCCACGCGAGCGTGGGGAAGGCGAAATTCGACGCGCACCAGCTCGCGGAAAACATCCACGCGTTCCTCAACACGGTTGTCCGCCTGCGGCCGCCGTCGGCCAAGGGGACCTATATCAAGAGCATCAACATCTCCAGCACGATGGGGCCGGGGGTGGCCGTCGACCGCAACCAGGTCGCGGCGCACTGAAGAATGTTACGCACTCACACATCAGACAGGCGCGCCCATTGCCCGGCGCCCGCTGCCCAATCGGCGGGGGACCGGGGCTTCTCTCTGGACGCGCTGCATAACCTGCGGAGGTAGGCACAACACATGAAACGGGAAGAAAAAGAACAGATCGTGGCCGAGGTGTCGGAAACCGCCCGGAAGGCTCACGGGATGTTCTTCACAGACTTTTCGGGTCTCACCGTTGAACAGGCGACGGAGCTCCGTCGCGAGTTCTTCAAGGCGGGAGTCGATTACAGGGTCGTGAAGAACACCCTGATCCAGAAGGCCCTCGAGCAGGTCACGGGATACGACAAGGTGTTCGACAGGCTGGCCGGGCCCACCGGCGTGGCCTTCGCGTTCGACGACCCTGTCGCCCCGGCGAAGATCATTCAGAAGTTCAAGGAAAAGCACAGCAAGCTCTCGCTGAAGGTCTGCGTTCTCGAACATGAAGTGTACGAGGGGACGCGACTCGCGGAGCTTGCGAAGATGCCGACGCGCAAGGAGATCATGGCGTCGATCCTGGGAAGCGTCCAGGCCCCGCTTGCGGGTGTGCCGACGGTGATCAACGCCCTGCTGCGCGACATCGCGAGCATCGTGGATGAGATCAGCAAGAAAAAACCCGCGGCGGAAGCCGCGCAGAACTGAATTCAAGGATAGAAATTCATAACAGGAGAACCCGTCATGTCAGCAGTTGCCGAAATCGTTGAAAAGATCGAAAAGCTCACGCTTCTTGAAGCGGTGGAACTGAAGAAGGCCCTGGAAGACAAGTTCGGGGTCACCGCCGCGGCACCGATGATGATGGGCGCCGGCGTCGCAGCCGCAGCCGCCCCCGTTGTGGAAGAGAAGACGGAATTCACCGTCCTGCTGAAGGAAGCCGGCGCCCAGAAGATCAACGTGATCAAGGTCGTCCGCGCCGCAACCGGACTCGGGCTGAAGGAAGCAAAGGACCTCGTCGACGGCGCCCCGAAAGCCGTGAAGGAAAGCGTGTCAAAGGAAGACGCGGAAAAACTGAAGAAAGAGCTCGAAGAAGCCGGCGCCAAGGTGGAACTGAAATAGGCTCTCCACGTGTTACCCCCGCGACACCGTGTGCCGCGGGGGCGCCCTTTTTCGTCGCACGTACTGCAGCGTACCATGCCCTTCGCCCAACATGCTGATGCAGGCCGATAAGGCGAGGACCGCGCAAGCGGCCCCGATTATCGGCTTGCTGTTTTTTCATTTCCCGGGGGGTGGCGGTGCGTCCGGTCGTTCAATCATTTATTGAGGAGTGGCTCGCTTGAAGAACCAATCCAGCAAGCGGATCTCGTTCGGGAAGATCCCGGAGATCATCGATGCGCCCGATCTTCTCAACATCCAGCTCGAATCGTGGGAGGGTTTCCTGCAGGCCGACACCGCGGCCGCGCGGAGGCGGAACAAGGGGCTGCAGTCGGTGTTCAAGATGAATTTCCCGATCACCGACGCGCGGGAGAATTTCCTCCTGGAGTTCGTCGAGTACTACGTCGAGAAACCGAAATACTCCGTCCCTGAATGCGAGGAGCGCGGGCTCACCTATGCGGTCCCCATCAAGGCGAAGCTGCGGCTCTCCCAGAAAGCCGAAGACGGGAAGTCGTACGTCAACACGATCGAGCAGGACGTCTACCTGGGCAACCTGCCCACGATGACCCACCGCGGGACGTTCATCATCAACGGCGCGGAACGCGTCGTGGTCAGCCAGCTCCACCGTTCGCCCGGGGTGTTCTTCAGCGAATCGACCCACCCGAACGGGACGCCGATCTATTCCGCAAGGATCATCCCCTTCCGGGGATCGTGGGTCGAGTTCACGACGGATATCAACAACGTGATGTACGCGTACATCGACAGGAAGAAGAAGTTCCCGGTGACGACGCTGCTGCGCGCCCTGGGCTATTCCTCCGACGACGAGATCCTCCAGCTCTTCAATCTCGTGGAGGAGGTCGATGTCAACAAGGTGGACCTGAAGGACTACGAGGGTCGTGTCATCTGCAGCGACGTCGTGGACAAGAAGACCGGCGAGATCTTCATCGCGAAGGACTCCACGCTGACCGAGGAGCACATCAAGCGGATCAAGAAATCGAACGTCAGGAAGCTCCGCCTTCTGGTCCAGCAGGGGAACGAGGAGTCGGTCATCGCCAAGACGATCTCCAAGGACATCGTCCGCTCGGAGGAAGACGCTCTCGGGGCCATATACAAGCAGCTCCGGTCGGGGGACGCGCCGGACCTGGAGACCGCGAAGACGCTCATCGACCGCCTCTTTTTCAACGAGAAGCGGTATGACCTCGGCGACGTCGGCCGCTACAGGATCAACGGGAAGCTCGGCCTGGACATCCCGGTCACGACGACGACGCTGACGAAGCAGGACATCATCGCGATCATCAACTACCTGATCGAGCTGCAGCAGAAGAAGCGCGCGGTGGACGACATCGATCACCTGGGCAACCGCCGGGTGCGCACCGTCGGCGAGCAGATCGCGCAGCAGTTCAACATCGGCCTGGCGCGCATGGCGCGCACGATCCGGGAGCGGATGAACATCCGGGACAACGAGAACCTCACGCCCCAGGACCTTGTGAACGCGCGGACGATCTCCAGCGTTATCAACGCCTTTTTCGGGACCAACCCGCTCTCCCAGTTCATGGACCAGACAAATCCCCTGGCCGAACTGACGAACAAGCGGCGCATGTCCGCACTGGGACCGGGCGGCCTGACGCGCGAGCGCGCCGGGTTCGAGGTCCGCGACGTCCACTACACGCATTACGGGCGGCTCTGCCCCATCGAGACGCCGGAAGGGCCGAACATCGGCCTGATCTCGTCTCTCTGCATCCACGCGCGGGTCAACGAATTCGGCTTCATTGAAACGCCGTACCGGAAGGTGAAGAACGGGAAGGTCCAGGACGAGATCGAGTTTCTCACGGCCGAACAGGAAGACGTCCACACGATCGCCCAGGCGAACGCCCCCGTCGATACGAAGGGGAGCTTCGAGAGCGACAGGGTGAAGGCCCGCTTCCAGGGCGACTTCCCCGTCTGCAAGCCGGAGGAGGTCCAGTACATGGACGTCGCGCCGAACCAGATCGTGAGCGCCGCGGCGGGACTCATCCCGTTCCTCGAGCACGATGACGCCAACCGCGCGCTGATGGGCTCCAACATGCAGCGCCAGTCGGTGCCGCTGCTCCGCCCGCAGGCCCCCCTTGTCGGGACGGGCCTCGAGGAGAAGATCGCCAGGGACGCCCGCGCGCTGATCGTCGCGGAGCGGAACGGCACCGTCGAGTACGTGGACGCGACCCGCATCGTCGTCATCTACGACATCGACGAAAACAGCACCGAGGCCCTGATCTCGTTCGAGGACAAGCGCCGCGTCGAGTACCGCCTGACAAAGTTCTTCCGGACGAACCAGGATACGTGCATCAACCAGAAGGCCATCGTCAAGCCGGGGGACAAGGTGAAGAAGGGTGACGTGCTGGCCGACGGCTCCGCGACCGAGGGGGGCGAGCTCGCCCTTGGCCGGAACGTCCTCGTGGCGTTCATGCCCTGGAACGGCTTCAACTTCGAGGATGCCATCATCGTGAGCGAGAAGATCGTCTCGCAGGATATCTTCACGTCGATCCATATCGAAGAGTTCGAGCTCCAGGTCCGCGACACCAAGCGCGGCGAGGAGGAGCTGACAAAGGAGATCCCGAACGTCAGCGAGGAAGCCACGAAGGACCTCGACGAGAACGGCATCATCCGCGTGGGCGCGGAGGTCGTCGAGGGCGACATCCTCATCGGCAAGATCACGCCGAAAGGGGAGTCGGATCCCACGCCCGAGGAGAAGCTCCTCAAGGCGATATTCGGCGAAAAGGCCGGGGACGTCAAAGACGCGTCGCTGAAGGCCCCCCCGGGCATGAAGGGGGTCGTGATCGCCACGAAGCTCTTCAGCCGGAAGAAGAAGGACGCGGAATCCAAGAAGGAAGACAAGCGGCGGAGCGACGCGCTCGACCGCCAGCGCAGGAAGATCGTCGTCGACCTGCGCGAGAGGCTCTCCAGGAAACTCGGCGTGCTCCTGGAAGACGAGAAGTCGGTCGGTGTGCGGGACAAGGACGGGAACATGGCCTTCAGGGCCGGGACCCAGTTCCGCGCCGATACGTTCGAGGCATACGAGGACCTGGAGAAACTGGATTTTGCCGCCGACTGGGTCGACGACAAGCGGAAGAACGGCCTCATCAACAAGATCTTTACGAACTACTTCGACAAGCTCACCGGGATCGAAGAGGAGTTCCGCCACGAGAAGAACAAGATCCAGCTCGGCGACGAACTCCCCCCGGGCGTGGTCCAGCTCGCGAAGGTGTACGTGGCGAAAAAGAGGAAACTGTCCGTCGGCGACAAGATGGCGGGCCGCCACGGCAACAAGGGCGTGGTCTCGCGCATCGTCCCGCAGGGGGATATGCCGTTTCTCCCGGACGGGACCCCGGTGGATATCGTG
>DATJPH010000565.1:0-2270 GCA_035506475.1 Bacteroidota bacterium
GGCCTCCTGCCACGTGTAGTCGAGCGTCGAGCTCACGAGCCCGATGCGGCGCTGGTCCAGAGAGAGGGTGAACCCCGTCACGTTGCCGAAATCGATGTTGTCGAGGCGCGCGTACTGGCTGCTCGAGTACGTCAGGATGAACCGCGTGCCGAGAAGATCCCTGATGTCCTTGTAAAAGAGGTTCACGGAAACGCCCAGCCAGTCCGTCACGGCGTTCTTGTACCCGAATTCGTACTGGACGGTCCGCTGGGGTTTCACGTTAGGATTTCCCATCACCGTGAAGTCCGGCGTCCCCCCCTGCAGCAGACCGAGCCGCTGATAGAAATTGTTCGAAAACATGTCCTGGAGATTCGGGAGCTGATAGAAATGACCGTAGGAAAAATAGATGGAGGACCGGACGCTCACCGGATAGGAGAGCCCGAACCGCGGAGCGACGGAGTACTTGGGACTTGTGCGCACCTGATAGGAAAGGGGAGCGCCCTGAATGGAGTCTGCCGGGTTGGCGAGATCGCTCGGGTAATACGACCGCCCGTTGAAGTATTCAAACCGCACGCCCGCGCGGATTGTCAGGTCGTTCCATTCGATCATGTCGTGGGCATAGGCCGCCCCGAAGATGGGGTAATAGGTCTGCACCCCGGGGTACCCCGGGGGCTGATTGACGATGCGCGTCAGGTTCAGTCCGCTCAGGTACACGAGCGTCCCCGCTGTCCCGAATTCCATCTTCGAATCCTGGAGCTCCACGCCGAATTTGAGCTGGTGGTCGCGGCTGACCTGGCTCGTCACGGAGGCCTTGAGAAGAAGCGTGTTCGTCTTCTGCTCATAGCGGCTGAAATCGACACCCTGCACCACCGCGCCGTTCAGGTAATTGTAAGGGTACGGCAGATTAAAGGGGAGCGACTGGGGAGCCCGCGCGGCGTCGTACCTGGGATCGTAGAAATCGTCGTACGCCCATTCGTAGTAGTCGAAGTAATTCTGCCGGGCGCTCACCGTGTAGAACGTCGACGGCGACACCGTGTGCGTCCAGTCAAGGCCGTGCACGATCGACCGGGTGTGAGGGATCTTCCGCCCGTCGGGATTGAGCCGCCACTGGAAAAACGGATCGAGCGACGAGCCGTTGCCGATCATCCTCCCGTCGATGATGTTGAAGGTCGCCGAATACGTGATCGCCACCGACGGAATGGACTTGTTGGTGATCTGCGCGAGCCCGTTCCACTGCCTGAGCGAGCCAAGGGGAATCTCCTTGCCGTCGCCGGAGTGGCGGAAATCGATGGTCTTCGCGATCGACGTGTCGGTCGGGACAAACAACCGCGTGCCGTACAGGTAGTCGTCAAACCCGTAGCGCTGGCCGCTGAGGATGAAATACGTTTCCGGCAATCCCGTGGGCCCGCTGAAGCTCAGCTGGAAATTCTGGGTGGTCGCCGGCCGGAATTTATAGGCCAGGGGGCGAACGCCGCCGCCTGAATAGACGAACGAGCCCCCCATCACCTCGCCGCTCGCCGTAAATGTCTCGCCCCCCGTTTTCAGGACGGTGTTCACAACGCCGCTCATCGCCTGGCCGTATTCGGCGTCGAACGTCCCGGTGATCACCTGAACCTCCTGGATCAGCGAGCGGTCGATCTTCACCGTGGAGGTGTTGTCGAACACATTGTTGACGGAAACACCGTTGACCTGGTACTGGACCTCTCCGGCACGACCGCCGCGGAAATGCCCGTCCACGACGCCCGCCTGGAGATTGACGATGTCGGAAAGCTCCTGCACGGGGAGGGTCTTGATGTCCTTGTCGGTGACCGTCGCGACGGTGCTTGTCAGTCCCACGTCGACGACGGGTCTCTGCGCGGTGACGACGACCGCTTCCGTCGTGATTGATTCGTCTTCGAGAACCGCGTCGAGCTTTGTCGTGTTGTTCACTGTGATCTCGACCCCTTTCGCCGTGAACGGACGGCGGCCGACCATGCGAACCTGGACGGCATACGTGCCCGGGGGGATATTGAGCACGGCGTAGTATCCGTCAAGATCCGACACGGCGCCGAGCGTGGTACCGACGATAACCACCGCTGCGTTCGGGAGCGGCTCCTTCTTGTCGTCCACGATGCGGCCGGCGAGCTTGCCGGTCGTTCCGGCAATCGATGTGTTCGTGCTCAGGGCTGCGAGCAGCGCAAGGAGGACAGGGAGTCTCCTGAGGGAACGTCTGAGGTGTGGGTTCATATGCGTGCTTCCCGTTGCGAAGTGGCCGGACCGTGTGCGGCGAAGAGATGATTGACGGGAGAACA
>DATJPH010000566.1:0-3740 GCA_035506475.1 Bacteroidota bacterium
AATTCGGCAAAATCATCAATATCATATTCTCGCTTCTCGAGAAAGGGGCCATCCTGTGACACTGACATACGCAGATTCAGGGGTAAACATATCCGAAGGGGAGAGGTTTGTCCGCCAGATCAAGAAATCCGTCCGTTCGACGTTCAGGAAGGGGGTCCTCGGCGACATAGGGCATTTTGGCGCGTTTTTCGACGCCAGGTTCCCGGGGATGAAATCGCCCGTCCTTGTCTCAAGCGTCGACGGGGTCGGCACGAAGCTCATCATCGCACAGATGATGCATAGATACGATACGGTGGGACAGGACCTCGTCAACCACTGCGTGAACGACATACTCGCGTGCGGAGCCCGCCCCCTCTATTTTCTCGATTACTATGCGACCGGAGCGCTCTCCGTGGAAAACGCCGCCCGGGTGATCGGCGGCTTCGCCAGGGCCTGCCGGGAGAACGGGTGTTCCTTGATCGGCGGCGAGACGGCGGAGATGCCCGGGCTGTACGACCCGCAGGAATTCGACCTCGCCGGCATGATCGTGGGGGTCGCCGAGAGGCACAGGATCATCGACGGGCACAGGATACAGAAGGGGGACGTGCTCGTCGGGCTCCCCTCCACGGGACTCCACACGAACGGCTTTTCGCTTGCCCGCGCCGCGCTCCTTGCGAAGTACTCGACAGACGACTACGTGAGCGAACTCGGGGCGACCATCGGCGAATCACTCCTGTCGGTGCACAGGTCGTACCTCGGGGCCGTCACGCCGCTGCTCGGGAGATTCGACATCAGGGGGCTCGCGCATATCACGGGGGGGGGCATCGTGGGGAACACCTCGCGGATCCTTCCCCGCGGGCGTTCGCTCGCGGTGAACTGGGACGCGTGGGAGCGGCCGCCGATATTCTCACTCATCCAGCGGACGGGAAACGTGCCGGAGGAAGACATGCGCCGCACGTTCAACCTCGGGATCGGACTTGTGATCATCGTGCCGGCGCGCCAGTCCGGCATTGTCGTTGCGTATCTCAAACGCAGAAAAGAACGCCCGGTCGTCATGGGCACCGTGTGCTGAAGATGCAGGGTATCTCTCCTTCCCGGACAATGACAGAACAGCGCAGGCCGTCGGCCGATCCGCCCCCGGTGGCGGAGTCCGCCGCGGCAAAAGAGCTTGTCCCTCCTTCCGGGGGCGCACGGATCGTCCCTCCGGACAGTTTTACCGGGAGGGTCAGCACGCTGCATGAGATCGCGCTCCAGATCGACGCGGCGCGGAGCAGGGACGAGGTGATGCGGGTCCTGCGGAACGAGGTCCGCTGGATCATCGCGCACCGCGTCTGCTTCGTCGCCCTGCTGAACAACTTCCACACCGAATACACCGTCGTTGCGCTTGCTCCCCAGGATGGGGTGGCGGGTCTTGACGGGACGCTGTTCCCCGCGTCGCGCGGCGTCCCCGGGACCGTCATCATGAACCAGTCCCCGCTCTGCGTCGACCTCGATCAGCCCTTTCCCTCCAGCGACGCGGAGGAGGGCGCGACGCCGGCGGACCTTCCCGAATCGGTCCTGAAGAACTCTGGGATGCGTACGCTGCTTGCCGTCCCCTTAAGGACGGGGGATGAGACCACGGGAGTGCTCGGGTTCGCCTCGGAAGTCAAAGACGCGTTCGGGGAACACGACATCGTGCTTGCCCAGCTCCTTGCCACGCAGGTCGCGATCGCCCTCCAGAACAACGCGATGTTCGGGGACGCGCAGCGGCGCATCTCCCAGATCGAGCTTGTGAACGAACTCGCGGAGGACCTCACCTCCACGCTGGAGCTCGAGCAGCTCCTTGCGGCCGCCGCGGAGACGATCCGGAAAACGTGCAACTTCTTCGACGTGTCGATATTCCTCGTCGACCGCCCGCGCCAGGAAGCGTATCTCGTGGCGCATTCCGGGACGCACGTCGATTTCCTCCCCGAGGGGTACAGGCAGAAATTCAGCGAGGGGATTGTCGGCTGGGCCATCACCAACGACGAACGGGTGATGTCCGCCGATGTGACGCAGGATCCCCGGTACAGCGCCAACCGCTACACGGAGACCCGTTCCGAGATGGCGATACCGATCCGTGTGGAACATGAGATCGTGGGGGTGCTCAACGTCGAAGACGAGCGCCCCGGGGCGTTTGACGAGACCGATGCGATCGTCCTTGAAACGCTCTGCGATCAGATGGGGAGCGCGATCAAGAACGCACAGCTGTACGACCGCCTGAAGCGGACGAACGCGAAGCTGACCGAGTTTGACAGGATGAAATCCGATTTTCTCGGCATCGTCTCCCACGACTTCCGCTCCCCCCTGGCGAGCATCGTGCTTGCGGCCAGCGCGCTCCTGAAGCGTCCCGACACGGTCGATACGCGGCGTCTGCGCGAGTACCTCACCGTGATCGTGGACCAGGCAAACAGGCTCATACGGCTTGCGGAAGATACGCTCTCCATGACCAAGATGGAGGCGGGGCAGCTCAGCTACTTCTTCAACATGGTCAACCTCGAGCGCCTGATCAAGGACACGGTCTCCACCGTCATGATCTCCGGCAGGCACACCGTCAGCTACGAGATCGACCCCAGGGTGGCGTACGTGCGGGGCGATCAGACAAAGCTCCGCCAGGTCCTCCAGAATCTCCTCTCGAACGCCGTCAAGTATTCCCCCTCCGGGGGGAAGGTGACGATCCGCGCCGCGCACCACAACGCGGAGCAGCTCGTTGTCGCGGTCACCGACGAGGGGATCGGGATCCCCGCCGAACAGCAGGGGAAGCTCTTCCAGAAGTTCTCACGCGTCGATTCGCCGCAGTCGAAGCACATCAAGGGGTCCGGGCTCGGCCTCTGGATCTGCAGGGAGATCGTCAGGGCGCACGGCGGGCAGATCTGGGTGGAGAGTCACGAAGGGCGGGGGAGCACGTTCGCCTTCACGCTCAAGAAGGCGCACCCGGATACCACGCTGGAATAACGCTCAGTGCGCGCCGCTCCGGGCGGCAAGGCGCTGCTCGAGGAGCCGCGCCGCCTCCTCGCTCACCTCCCGCCACCCCGTCACGTCCGCGTTGAGCGCGCGGACGCCCGCGAGAAACTCCTCCCGCGTGAGGGAAAGACTCCTGAGGACCGAATCGGCAGCCGCCTGGCGGCGCGCGGCGTCCAGTGAGGCGATGTTGTTGGCCGCGGCGCAGTCGATCAGCGCGGCCAGGACGCGCGCGGTCTGCTCCCGGGCGGGGGAGGGGGTTTCCCCCGCGGGTTTGACGCAGCCCGGAAGAAGGAGCAGAACGAGCAGGGCGGTGCGCATCGGTTGGGATTCCTCTTCTCTTTCCCCGGAATATCGCATTTTTCGCCCCCATGCACAACCCGCCCCCCCGCGGGGCGCGCATTGACTATCGGATTTCTTTGATGTACCTTTTTCGGAACCTTCCTGAACCTACGTCAAGCCGCTGAAGTATCGTCATGAAATTCAAAGACCTCTGGATTAAACCTCCGACCGATGAGGGGGACCAGGGAGATGTCGTCCCGCGCGCGCCGGGGAGCGTCCCCCCCCCGGTGCAGGCGAGCGCACCTGCCGACGACGATGCGACCGCTCCGTTCGTGGCCCAGCTGGAGGAGGCACTGGAGAAGGCCAACCTGCCGAGCCAGCAGGACTACCTCGACTTCGCCAAGGCGCTCAGGAACATGGGGAACCTCCCCATGGATGAGCCGACAAAATACAGGGCCGCGTTCGCCACGCTTCAGAGCTTCGGCTGCAATCTCCACCAG
>DATJPH010000567.1:0-5587 GCA_035506475.1 Bacteroidota bacterium
AAAGGCTGGGCAGTGGGGTCATCTGGATGCATCTTTCATACTTCAGATGGAGCAGGTCACTGGATGAGGCAGGATTCGCGGACGACCATCACCCTCAACGACCTCCACTTCGTGGATACCCTTACCGGCTGGGCCGTTGGCGGTTGGGCGATGGATCCTTCAGGTATCTTGATACGAACAACGGACGGAGGAATAACATGGACTCCACAACCGTACCGTTCGAGCGCACATTTTCTCCAATGCGTGTTCTTCATCGATCGAAGTGAAGGTTGGATCGGAGGAGAGCAATTCATCCTCCATACGACGAACGGGGGAGATAGCTGGCAGGAACAAACAACGGCCCCCGGATATTCAGTCATGGATATCCAATTCGTGAATAAATTGAACGGGTGGGCAGTAGGCGCCGATGGAACCGGCTTCCGGACTTCGGATGGAGGGACAAATTGGGTCGCCGAACCCCTTGGCATATCCACAAATGCTAACAGGCTGTCTTTTGTCGGTCTTCATGATGGCTGGGCTGTCGGCGATAATGGAGTTGTCCTTCACTGGTGTAGTCCATCTGTGACCGCTGTGCAAAGCCAGGGAACCGTTCAGCAAACGATGCCGGGGAGTTGTGATCTCTCACAGAATTACCCGAATCCATTTAACCCGACGACTACGATCCGATACTCGATTCCTCATCGCTCACAAGTGGCGATTACCGTTTTCAACACGCTCGGCCAGCGGGTCGCTACTCTGGTAAATGAGAGTCAGGAAGCTGGGCCTCACGATGTGAGGTTTGACGCAAGCGGGCTGGCAAGCGGGGTGTACTTCTATCGATTGCAGGTGGGAAGCTTTGTCCAGGCGAAGAAGCTCCTGATTCTGCGTTGAGCGGATTCGGTAAATGCAAAAGGCACTTCGATTCGAAGTGCCTTTTGTGCTTTCTCGGGTTCCCGGAACAGGGTACGCACTTGAATGAACATTTTGATGACAGCTCCCTGGTGTTGAGTGTTTCCGGGCGCCTTTCAGAGCTTTGCGGATGATCGCAGGGGGGGTACCCCTCTTATCTTAAGGTGACCAATTTGACGAGATGGATGACAATTGAGCCCTTTCTTGACATTCCCGGCATGATCTCTGGTGCAGAATGCTGTTGAAGAGTGCCGTTGAACAGGGGAGTTACACGAGGTTCGCCAGTCCTTGCCATTTGCCCCGGGGCATCTTATCTTGGATTATGTTCTTCATCAGCCGTATTCTTCTCGGGAGGGAGGGATGCGGCTTTTTTGCTTTCCACGCCGGCATGTCCGGACAAGGCTCTTCGCTGGTTGAATTGCCCGAACCGATAGTCAACCGGCCCACCCCCTGAGGTTTCTACGCCTGGCGACATCACACACCTTCTTCTCGATGTTCGGGCAGGAGATCACTCCGCCCTGGACAAGATCCTTCCCCTCGTGTACGATGAGCTGAAGAAGATAGCCTCGTCGTATCTCTCCCGGGAGCACTCGCAGCGCACCATCCGGACATCGGACCTCGTCCATGAAGCCTATCTCCGGCTGGCTGTGACGGACATCTCGTGGCAGAACCGTGCCCACTTTTTCGGGATCGCGGCACGGTCCATGCGCAGGATCCTTGTGGACTACGCCCGGAAGAAGAAATCGGGGAAACGGGGCGGAAGGATGACGCGGGTCTCTTTGACTGAGAGCGTGCTGGTGATGGACGAAGACTTCAGCCGGCTGCTGATGCTTGATGATGCGCTCAAGAGGCTCGAACAGGTGGACGCGCGTCTCTGCAGGGTTGTCGAACTCCGCTACTTCAGCGGCCTGACGGTCCAGGAGACGGCGGAAGCCCTCTCCGTCTCCACGAGAACGGTCGAGAACGACTGGACCCTGGCGAAGGCGTGGCTGTTCCGCACCATGAGCAGCTAATGAACCAGGAACTTTGGCGCGGCGTGCGTGAGGTGTTCGCGGAGGCGCACCGGCTTCCCGCGGACGAGAGAAATGCCTACCTGGAGAGAGCTTGCGGCGGAGATGCTGAACTCCACGCAGAGGTCGCCTCCCTGCTGGCGGCCCTCGAACGGGCAGACGGAGCATTTCAGCCCCTCCCGCACGATCTTCTCCTCTCGGCGGCGCACGACATCTCTCCGGACCGGAGAATCGGGACGCTCCTTGGGAGCTACCGTGTCGTCCGTCTGATCGCCTCCGGCGGTATGGGGGAGGTGTACGAGGCGCTCCGGGACGACGGGAAGTTTCAGCGACGGGTCGCCGCCAAGCTGGTCCGCTCCATCCTCTCCCAGGAAGAGATGCTCCACCGCTTTGAACTGGAGCGGTCGCTCCTGGCCACACTGCAGCACCCCAATATCGCGCAGTTGATCGACGCCGGGACGAGTGAGGACGGCATGCCGTACCTCATCATGGAATTCGTGGATGGGAGCCGCATCGACGAGTACTGCGATGAGCGCCGGCTCTCGGTCGCCGAGCGGCTCCGGCTCTTCCAGGTTGTGTGCGCCGCCGTCCGGTTCGCCCACCAGCGTCTCGTCGTCCACCGCGACATCAAGCCCGGGAACATACTCATCGCCTCCGACGGATCGCCGAAGCTCCTGGACTTCGGCATCGCAACACTCCTCAGGGACGACGGCGGGGTCGGCGAGCGGACGCATACCGGACTCGGATTCCTGACACCCGAGTACGCCAGTCCGGAGCAGTTGAGGGGTGAGAAGGCGACCACCGTGAGCGATGTCTACGCGCTCGGGATGGTCCTGTACAAGTTACTCACCGGCCGGAAGCCGTACGAATTCCGGAGTACGGTCCCCTATGAGATGTCGCAGACGATACTGGGGACGGAACCGACCAGGCCGAGCGGGAAGGCGGTCTCAATCGCTGTCGCCGGGGCGTCCGACCTCAAGATCCGGAAGACGCTCAGCGGCGACATCGATGCCATCGTCCTCATGGCGCTCCGGAAGGAACCGGAGCACCGGTATCAGTCGGCCCAGGAACTTTCCGACGACATCGAACGGCATCTGGCGCACCGTCCGGTGGCGGCGCGCAGGGGGGAATGGCGGTACCGGGGGGGGAAGTTTATCCGCCGCAACCGAACGGCGAGCGTGGCCGTGCTGCTGGTGGCGCTGGCTCTGATCGGCGGAGTCGGGGGGGTCGTGTGGCAGGCAAAGCAGGCCCAGGCGGAGCGGGACATCGCGCGCATCGAAGAGAAGAAGGCGAAGCGTATCAACGAGTTTCTCCAGCAGATGATCGCCGAAAGCAACGTCAGCTGGTACAACCACGGCAGGGGGCCGGATGCCACGGCGGTGGAGATACTCGATGCCGCCTCGGACCGGCTCGAGAACAACCTGCAGGACGAGCCGGCCGTGAAGGCCGAGCTTCACAGGACAATCGGTAACACCTATCTTGCGCTCGGGAGGGCGTCGAAGGCGGTTCCGCATTTTATCGAATTGCTGAAGCTGAGGCGCCAGGCCGCCCCCGCCGGCATCCACGGGTTTGCGGAAAGCGAATACTATCTCGCGGGGGCGTACTCCCGGCTCGCTCCTTCAGACGCCGCCTCCCTTGACAGCGCGGAAGCGTACTACAAGAGGGTGATCGGCGACCTCAGCAGCCCAACAGAACAGGGGGACATCTACCTCCCCTATGCGTATCAGGACTATGCGCAAATGCTGATCCGGGGGGGGAGGCCGGCCGAGGCGGAGAGTTGCATTGCGCGCGCTTTTCCCCTGTTCCTGGGGCGGTACGGGAAGGCCCACGTTGCAACCACCTCGTGCTATGCCATCCTCGGTCATGCCGCACGGCTCTCCGGTGACTCCGTCGGGGCTGAGCGGTATTTCCGCAAATCCTTCAACGATCTGATGACGTTCCCCGAGAGGTCGAAGGCGAACGTCGTTGAAGCGCTGGAGCCGCTTGCGCGGGTCTTGATTGACCGAGGAGGACTCGACGAGGCGGATGCGTTGCTTGAAGCCTACACCGTTCCCGATGATTCTCTGCCGCCGTATGAACGGCTCCTTCTGGCCAGAGTCCTCTGCTTGAAGGCCCGCATTCAGACCGTGCGCGGAGATCCGGTCGGGGCGGAGGAAACTCTGGCCCGCGCAACGGGAGACCTCGCGGGGGTTTCGGAGAACGAACTCAGGAGACAGAACGCGCGCGAGCTCGTTGCCGTGGAGCAGGGAAGGGCGCTGATCGCTCGCAAGGCCTACTCCGAGGCAAAGAGAGTCCTGCTCAAAGCCCGATCCGACGCGACGGCCAACGCGGATAAGTTTGACAATATTGCCGCGTCGAGTGATCTCCTTCTGGCATCCATCCCCTCTGCCGATCGGAAAATGGCGCGCCTCCCGGCGGGCCGGTAGGGGGATCTTGCTCTACCTCCATTCCGGCATGATTTTGACGATTTCTGGGTCGAAAAAGGGGCTCGTTGCATCGACTGCAGGCTTATCTTTATTCGCTCGCCCGTCCTTTTAGCTCTCTTTCGAAGGGTGTCGCATCGAATTCCCCAGATCCCCCCTGCCTTCCGTGAGAATTTCTGCCCCTCCCCCTGCGGGTTTCCCCTCAGTTTGACGCATATATGGTTGAGGGCCCGCTTCGATCCTACCCGGTTCCGTAAGCGATCCTCCTCACTGATTCAGTCTTCCCGGCATTGAACAGCAGGTGTCTTCCATAACACGATCCACGCAGATTTCACATTCACCAGGGGATATAGGAGAGGCGTTGTGACGACGGAGCAGACCCCCATCATCCAACAACAACCATAGGTTTGCCATGAAATTCCTTACGGTCATCTTGTCCATCATTCTTGGTGCTTTGGTCGCGGGGCAATCCAATGCCCAATGGGTGCAAACAACCTTGCCGGGCTTTACCGGAACAAGCCACGCCCTCCTCGTTTCAGGCACAAATCTCTTTGCGGGTACCGACAGTGGTGGGGTTTTTCTCTCCACGAACAACGGCACGTCATGGACTGCAGTTAACACAGGTATGGGTCTAGCGGATCGATATGTCTGGGCAATGACCGCCACCAGTTACAATGTGCTTGTGGGAACCAGTGGAGCAACATATGTGTCGACAAATAACGGAGCGAACTGGACCTCTACTTCTGGGAGTGGTGGTGTGTCGGCATTTGCGATGTCTGTCAGCAACTTAGTGAGTACCAATGTTTTTGCAGGAGCAGGTGGGGGTGTCTTTCTCTCCACAAACAATGGAGCAGTGTGGAAGCTAGTGAAAACGGGGTTGACCACCACCGACGTTCGAGCTCTTGCCGTTTCCGATACGAATATTTTTGCGGGCACTTTTGGTGGCGGCGTATTTCTGTCAACAAACAACGGGTCAAAGTGGACTGCAGTTGGTACAAGTCAAATGGATGGTTCGGTTCGCGCGTTGTTATTCTCTGGGCGTAATCTTTTTGCTGGTACTGGCAATGGTGTCTATGTTTCGTCTGACAAAGGATCGAACTGGACTTCAGTCAGTTCCGGACTTGAGACCGTTGGTTATGTGGATGCACTCGCGGCCTCTACCACCAATCTTTATGCTGGAACATGGTCTGGAGGAGTATTCTTGTCTACGAACAACGGAACGAACTGGACTTCGATCAGCACAAATCTTGTCGCAAACGGACCTGT
>DATJPH010000568.1:0-4297 GCA_035506475.1 Bacteroidota bacterium
AAATCGCTCGCCGTCGAATTCTGTTCCATATGAGCTCCCTGTTAGTCGAACACCTTTGTGAACCCCCCCGGGATCCCGTCGAGAGGGAGTATCGCGTCGGCGATCCCTTCGTCGACCGCCGCCCGGGGCATACCGTAGACGACGCAGGATTCCTCATCCTGCGCGATGACGAATCCCCCTTTATCCTTCACCTTCCTGAGCCCCTCGAGCCCGTCCTTCCCCATCCCCGTCATGATGACCCCCAGGAGTGGGCCGTTGAAGACCTCCACGGCCGAAGAGAACATGATGTCGGCGCAGGGCCTGTAGATCGTGTTGGACGGCTCGGGCCCTATCGAGGCCACGACGTATCCCCCCTTCCGGCGGAACGTCATGTGCTGCCCCCCGGGGGCAAGCAGGACCATCCCCGGTTCGAGTATGTCGCCGTCTGATGCCTCCCGGACGTTCAATGCGGAGAGGCTGTCCAGCCGCTCCGCGAGCGACCTGGTGAACCGGGGGGGCATATGCTGAACAACGGCGATCCCCAGCGGAAAATCGACCGGGAGCTTCGGGATCGTCTGCAGGAGCGCAAACGGGCCGCCGGTGGATATGCCGAGAACGACGGCTTTCAGTTTTTTCCCCGCCCCCGGGGGGATGTTCCAGACCGATCCCCGCTGCACTCCGGGCTTCGGCAGCGGCCGGAGGGGAGGCCCCGCAGGGCGGTGCCGGAAACGACGGCTCCGGACGATCGACCTGACCTTGGCAATGAGCTCGTCCCGGATCTTCTTGATGTCCACGGAGACGTAGGAGAGCTCTTTCGGGATGAAATCCACAGCGCCGATATCGAGAGCGTCGAGCGTCGCCTGCGCCCCCTCGCTCGTCAGGGAGCTGATCATGATGACCGGGAGCGGGATCTCCTTCATGATGATACGGAGCGCGGTGAGCCCGTCCATCACGGGCATCTCGACGTCGAGCGTAACGAGGTCGGGCCGGAACTCCCGGATCTTGTTGATGCCGTCCTGGCCGTCCCTGGCGGTCGCCACGACCTTGATCCCGGGATCCGACTCGAGCATCATCGAGATCGACTTCCTCATGAACGCCGAGTCATCGACCACGATGACCTTGATCGTCCGTAGCGGTAGCCCCGCGGCAACACCGTTCATTCTTCAGTCTCCGGCATTCAGTTCATTGACGCAAAGAGGTTCATGAACTCGCCGATATCGAGTATCATGATCACCCTGCCGTCGCCGAGGATCGTCGATCCCGCGATGCCGTGAACCTCGTGCAGGTATGCGCCCATCGACTTGATCACCACCTCTTTCTGGCCGGTGAGGCCGTCGACGATGATCCCGAGCTTTTTCTCCGCCACGCCGACGACAACGACGTAGATCCAGTCTCCCCCCCCGCCGCCGGTCGCGACATTCAGAACGCGCTCCAGCCTCGCGATCGGCAGAACCGAGTCGCGCAGGCGGATGACCTCGCGGCCGTGTATGGTCCCGATGTCCGAGGCCTTGACCCTGACAACCTCGAGGACGGATCCGAGCGGAAGTGAAAACGTCTCCTTCCCCGACTGCACGAGGAGCGCCTGGATAATGGCGAGCGTAAGCGGGAGCTTGATCGTGAAGACGCTCCCCTGCCCCAGGGCCGACGTGATTTCGATGATCCCCTTGAGGCGGCCGATATTCGTCCGCACGACGTCCATCCCGACGCCGCGCCCCGAGATATTGGTGACGTTCGCCGCCATGCTGAACCCGGGGATAAAGACAAGGTTGTAGGCCTCCGCGACCGTCATCTCGCGCGCCTGCGCCTCGGTGATCAGAGCCTTCTCCACAGCCTTCGCTTTCAGCTTTTCGGGATCCATCCCCTTCCCGTCGTCCTCGATCCGGATCACGATATGGTTCCCCTCGTGCTCCGCGGAGACTTTCACGGTCCCCAGCGGAGGCTTCCCGGCCTTTTCGCGGACGTCCGGCGTCTCGATGCCGTGGTCCACGGCATTCCGGAGTATGTGGATCAGGGGGTCGGTGAGCTCTTCGATGATCGTCTTGTCGAGCTCGGTCTCCTCGCCGCTCACCTGCAGGTCCACCTGCTTGCCGGTCTCCTTCATCAGGTCGCGCACGAGCCGTGGGAGCCGGTTGAACACCTTGGCCACCGGAATCATACGGGTTTTCATCACCGCCATCTGGAGCTCGGTCGTGACAAAATCGATCTGGGCGCTTGTGGCCGAGAGCTCCCGCGCCAGCGCCATCCCCTCGTTCTCCTGCCCGAGGTCGAATGCGATCTGCGCAAGGCGGTTGCGGCCCAGGACAAGCTCTCCCACAAGGTTCATCAGCGCATCGAGCCTCGCGACGTCCACGCGGATCGTCGTATCGGCCGACTTCGGATCCGGTCCGGCTTTCGCGGCCGCCGATTCGGGCTGTGATTCCGGAACTCTTGGTTCGGGCTGCGCCTCCGGCGAGGCCGCCGGGGCTTTCGTCACCGCTGGCGCCGCAGAGGGCGCCGCCGGAGCCGCGCCGGAGGCAAGCGGAGCCTTCACCCTGGCAGGCGGTGCATCAGCCTTCTGCGGCGCCGCAGATGCCGGTGCGGGCGCAGCAGGCGCCGCAGCTGCCGGTGCGGGCGATGCGGCAGCACCGAATGCGGGATCGGCCGCCGCCTTCAGCTTCCCGAGGATTTCATCGAGATCGAGGTGGACGTTCTTCCGGGCTTCGATATTTTCAAGGAGGACCCGGAGGAGGTCGTACGCCTCGAGCATGACGTCCATGCGCGGGGGGGTGACGGTGAGCTCTCCCTTCCGGACTTTGTTGAGGACGTCCTCGAACCTGTGCGCAAGCCCGGTCATCTGGTCCAGCCCCAGGAACGAGGACGTCCCCTTGACCGTATGGACGGCGCGGAATATCGTGTTGAGCATCTCCTGGTCGGCCGTCCCCTTCTCGAGCGTGAGGAGGTCCTGCCCGAGCCGCTCAAGGATTTCGCGCGTCTCCACGATGAAGCTCTCCAGGATCTCGGCCATCTCCTCATCGAATGCAGCGGGTCCGTCAGCCATTGTTTCCTCGCTTCCAGCGTTCGACTATTTCATCGGCGTCTTCCTGCCGGTCAGGCGACCGGGTATACTCGGCATCGCCGTTGAACCGCCCGTTGGGATCGATCTTCCGGTGTTCGGCCGCCGGCCTGCCGGCGGGCCTGTCCACTTCGCTGAAACTGCTCAGCACTTCGGCGAGCTTCATCCGGATCGACTCGATCATATGGGAGACCCCGGCGATCTGCTGCGTCGTGATGTCCTGCACCTGGAGGGCCATCCCGATGTTCATCACGTCGCTCCGGAGCGCGCCGAACCGGGCGTCGAGATCGGCGGGAAGCATGGCGCACCCGCCGCCGGCCTGGAACTCGGTCCACCGTGCATGGACCTCGGGGTGCGAGAGTTTCAGCGGCGCGATCAGCGCGTCGAGTGCCCCGATCACGGACTGCCGCTCCTGCGCGGCCGTCCTGACCCCGGCGATCACGGTGCCGAGCGAATCCACGCGGGCGGACATCTGCTCCAGGAGGTCCAGGATCTCCACCGTGGCCGACTCCGTCGCCTTCGTGACGTTGTCAAGCTGCCGCGAGGCCTTCGGTATGCTCCCGGTGCTCTCCTCAAGAGATTCCTTCACGGAGTCGAGAAGGGGGATCACCCCGGAAACGACCTTGAGAAAGTTGTCGAGCGTTTCGCGCGCCGGCCACGACTCGCGCGGACGGCCCGGAAGCGCGGTCTTCTTTTTCTTAGCTGCTTTCATGTTCAATACCTTTCGTGGTTACGCCGCGCCGGTCCCGACGGACTTGAGGATCTGGTCGATCTTCTCCTTGAGACCGGGCGCCGTGAAGGGCTTGACGATGTAATTGTTGACCCGCATCTTCATCGCCTCGATGACGTCGTCCTTGTTGCCGCGCGTCGTGATCATGAGGATGGGCATTTCCGCGAACTGCTCGGATGCCCTTGCCCATTTCACGAGGTCCAGGCCGCTCATCTCCGGCATGTTCCAGTCCGTGATGAGGAACTCGGCCCCCTCGGCAAGCAATTTTGCCATGGCGTCCTTCCCGTCGGCCGCCTCGATGACGTTTTCGAAGCCGATGCTCTTGAGCGTGTTGATCACGATGCGGCGCATCGTGAGCGAGTCGTCGACGACAAGAAACTTCGTATCTGCCATACCCGGTTTCCCTTCCCGTGCAATGATGCTGATCCGGCGGTCTCACTCCGGCCGGCTGACGTATTTCGACACTTCGTACTGAATCTTCTCGAGGCTGAACGGCTTCATCAGGTACGACCTGACGCCCAGCTCTCGCCCGGTCT
>DATJPH010000569.1:0-5031 GCA_035506475.1 Bacteroidota bacterium
CCTTCGCGATGCCGAAATCCGCGACGCCCGGCTTCATGATCCCCCCCGACTCTCCCCCCATCCAGACGACGTAGTCCCGCGAACATCTCTTCCAGTACTCATTGTAGGCCCAGGTGTAGATTTCCGCGTCCTTCATCCCCGCGAACTTCCCCCTGAAGTCGGCGATCGGTTTCAGCCCTTCGTGCTCGGCCAGGGGGATCAGGTCCGCCGATACGACGACCCCCTTCTCGAGTCCCGCGAGCGTGAAGGCGACGATGAGCGAAGTGCGGACCGCTTTGTCCCAGACGATGTACCCTTTCACGTCTTTGCGGAAAGCCTTCAGCGCGGCTTCGGGGGTTTTCAGCTCGGTGAACGTGAAGTTCCTTTTGTCCCTGTAATAGTCGAAGACGGTGGGGGTGTACAGAAAATCCCATTTTTCCGGGTAGACGAAGTAGAGCCGGGGTGAGGTTCCGTTGGCGAGACCCTGCAGGCCTATGAGGAACGCGTTCACCGGGAGCTTCCCTGCGACGGCCCAGTCGTCCTCAAGGTGCATTACGTACGCGGAGGCGGTGCCTTCCCGCTTGAGCACGAACCGGACGGGCGGCCCGTCCGTGCGGGTGGACCGTTCGATCGTGTAGGTCAGCGTCTCGCCGTCTGCAGACAGCGCGTACGAGCGCCTGGAGGTGACCGGCGTTTCCCCCTGCGAACCCCGGAGTGAGAATTTCTCGTCGATCCTGAGCGTCCTCCCGGAATCCAGCCAGGCAGACGAAGCCGTCCTCGTGCTTCCGCGGACCATCATGAGTCCCATGAAGACGTTCGGCGGGTAGACGCGCGACGTGACCGGGATCCGCACCGCGGCGCCCCCGGGGACGCACGTGAGGGAATCCCTGAACCGACGCCCCCTCCCCCAGACGTCGATGACGGTCACGGCCGATCCCTGTGCGGCGATGTCGACCGCGACGGTCCCGAAGAGGTCGATGTCGCTGCCTTTGCCCGGGATCATCTCCCAGTGCCCGGCGAGCGGCGTTTGTCCCTGTGCGGGGCAGGGAGGTGCGTTCAGGAGCATCACAAGGAGGAGGAGCGCGGCTGTGCGGAGAGAGGTCATGGGAGTATCCAGGGAAGTTGTCATTCCATAAATAAAACAGTGTTTCTTTTGTGAACTAAAGGATACGCAGAAATCGCGCCCCGTGCAAGATTGACAGTGCGCCGCGGGTTCCCTATCATGATACCACAGAAGAAACATCATTTCATACCTGAAACATCGAATGCCCCGCCCGCGCCTCCCCCTGACCGACCTGTTCCTCCTGTCGGGCACCGAGCCCCCCGCCGGCGACCTCGGTATCCGCCCCGGGGTCTCCGCGTGCCGCTCCGTCTGGACGTCCCCGATCGCCGGGGAGGAGGGATCTCCCGCGCGGAGGATTATCCACGGGCGGACGCTCCGGCTTCACGCGCCGGCGCGGCTCCACAGGCTCGGCGTCGCCCCGGCGCGGGGGTACCACAAGTGCGGGAGTCGCGTGGAAACCGACTGGGTGACCGACCTGCGGGTCCTTCTCTATGACGGCCGGTCGTGGCGGGTGATCCTGCGCGAGTCCGGACTCCCCGCGGGGCGTCCCGGGGAGCGGCGGTGGTTCGATCTGGGAGGGGCCGAAGCCGCATCCGCCTTCGTCGAGATACGGCGGTCCGGGATCGACGGCTGGTGGCCATCGTGGAATCTTGCTGCGGGCGCATTCGTCCTGGAAGGGGAGCCCTCTACCATCGCAGCCCCGCGCGGGGAGCTGTCGCTCGAAGTGTCGCACGGGCCGCTCTCCGGAATTCCCGCCGGCCTGAGCGCCTCGTACGGTCCGGGAGAAGTCCGTTACCGTTCACGGTACATGGAAATCGGATTCCGCCTTTCCCGCGCCGGCTTTTCCTATCTCGCCCTCGACGACGAAGGGAACGGGCGCACGGAGAAGAACCTCCTCTGGATGAACCCGGGGATAACCTTCCAGGGGATATTTCTCCACCCTCTGGACTCCGCGCCGGCGATGGCCCCGTCGATCCGCTACCAGGCGCGCGGGAAGACCCGTGTCGCCGGCAACACTGTAACATACGAGCTCGCCTCCGATGCTGCGGGGGAGAGGTACATGCTCCGGTGGGAGGTACTCGAAGATCGCCTGCGCCTGCAGGCCTCCAGGGAGGGTGAGCGCGAGATCCGCGCGTGGGAGAGCAGCGCCTGGACGACGGGGCTCGACGAGCGGGCCGCCGCGTCCGCTTCGGGCGGGCACATCACGAGGGAAGGGGAGACGGGGATGATGACCCCCCCGGTGTTCGTGCACGCCCCCGGGCACGGAACGTTCGACATACTCCCTGCCGGGGGCGGAGCGCTCTGGAGGGCGGATGCAGTGCGGCCGGCAAGCCTCGGCATCCACCAGATCAAGCTGGGTGAAACGCCTGCGCCCGAAGGGGACTACATACTCCACCCCGGCCGGCACGAAGCCGCGCTCGAGTTTGTGGTGCGGGCCGGCCCGAAGATCGGCCTGAGGCCCGGGACGCCCCACGAGATCGTCCGCGCCGTCGACCGCTGTGCGATCACGTCACTGACCTACCGCCCCGATACGGGGACGCTGAGCAACAACGGCAACTCGATGCACTGTCCCCTCTCGATGGACACCTGGTCGGCGCTCACCGTCAGGATCGGCCGCGTGTATCCCTCCTTCAGTGCGGTTGACCTCCTCCGGGATTCGATCGAGCGGTGGCTCGACGGCGCCCCCGGGTACGGGAGCGGCATGATGTTCGCGGACGGGGAGATGCACCCCGCAGAGGACGAGTACCTGATGACGGGGACGGCATCGCTTCTGGCGGTCGCCGGGTTCCTGGAGGATTCCGGAAGCCCGGCGTGGCTTGAGAAGTTCGGTCCTCAGCTCTCACGCCAGATCGCACTGATGCGAAAGCGCGACGTCGACGGGGACGGCCTCGTGGAGAGCAGATACCGGCTCGGGATCAGCGGGGACTACCAGTGGAGCACCTGCTTCTATGATGTGATTTCGTTCGGCTGGAAATGCGCGTTTTCCAACGCGCTCCTCTATCCCGCCCTCATGAAGCTCGGCTCTGTGCTTCCCCGGCTGGGCCGGCCGGACCTGTCTGCCGGGCTCGTCGAATGGGGGAGCCTCCTGCGCGGGAACTACGTCCCCGCGTTTTTCAATCCCGCCACCGGCTGGCTCGCGGGCTGGAAGAGCAGGGACGGCGAGATTCACGACTACGCGTTTCTGACAGTCAACGCCGCCGCGGTGTCGTGCGGCCTGCTCGATGACGCCGCGGCGCGGGAGGTCATGGAACGCCTCTGGGCCGAGGCGGGACGCGTCGGCATGCCCGATCCGCTCTACGGGATCCCCTCAAGTCTCCGGCCGGTGCCCGATAAGGACCTTCCCGAGATCATGCACGGGTTCCCGTTCGGTTACTATGCCAACGGGGGCCTCAGCACGGCTCATTCACGTCACGTGGTCAACGCCCTCTACCGCGTCGGCATGACGGAGGAAGCGGACCGCCTCCTGGCGAGGATCTGCACGGCACTGGGTGCGGGGCTCGTCTTCGGCGGGGCGGGCTCCGGCCTTGACGCGAGGTCCTGGGATGGATGGCCCTGCGGATATGAAGGTCTGCTGACCGACCAGTTCGGCATACTGGCCACCGCGATGGAACGGTATGCGCCGCCGTAGCGCGTTGTCTTTCTTCCGATTTGTCAATATCTTCAGTCGCCATCACACGACAACGAACCGACCCCGCCCATGAACTCTCCCCGGACCGCCTGCGCACTCGTCGCCGCCTTCCTCTGCACGTCGATGCTCTCCGGCTGTGCGAAGAAACCCGACCATGCCCTGCCCCGGAAAATCGCCGGTATCGTCTTCCAGGAGGACCAGTTCTTCCGGCTGGTCCTCTTCGGCATGCGGGATGCCGCCTCGCGCGGCGGCGCGGACCTCCTGGAGGCGAACAGCGAGGGGAAACCGGACAAGGAAATCCAGCTCATCAATACGTACATCGCAAGCGGCGTGGATGCGATCGTCATCTCCCCGCTGAGCGCGAAGGCTTCGGTGATCGCGCTCGGACGCGCGCGCGAGAAGGGGATCACGATAATCACGTACAACACGAATGTGGAGGGGGACATCGCATCGGCGTACCTGGAGAGCGACCAGAGAGCGCTGGGGAGTATGAGCGGGGCGGCGGCGCGCGAATATATCGAGAAGCACCTTGGCGGAAAGGCGAATGTCGCCCTGCTCGCGTTCACGTCGCAGGCTCCGGAGCAGAGCACGATGAGAACCCTCGGGTTCCGGGAGGAGGTCACGAAGCTCCCCGGGGTGAAAATCGTGGCCGAACAGGACGCCTGGCTGGCGGAGCAGGCGGTGAGGAAGGCCGGGGATATACTGACGGCGCACCCGGATCTCGACATACTCTGGGGAGCGAACGAAGGTGCCACGGTGGGGGAGGTCATGGCCGTGAAGAACGCGCGGAGGGCCGGCCGGGTGGCGGTCTTCGGGACCGACACGGGGGAACAGATCACCGGATTCCTCCTGAGCGACGACGGTATACTCCAGGCGGTGACGGGGCAGCAGCCGTACGAAATGGGTTCCCGCGCCGTCCTGTCGGCCCTCGAAGTTTTAAAAGGGGGGCGGGTTGAACCGAAGCAGTCGCTGACCGGCGTGCTCCTCTCGCGTGACGACCCGGAGGGGGTCAGGAAATTTGCGGCGCGCCTGAAAGAGCTGAACAGGTAGATGGGCCCGGGCCTCCACAGGCTTGAGGCCGGGATGCTCCGGAAGGAGTACCCGGGGACCGTCGCACTGCGCGACGTTTCCATGAGCTGTGAGGGTGGGAAGATCAGGGCCCTCCTGGGGAAAAACGGAGCAGGGAAGAGCACGCTCGTCCGGCTCCTGGGCGGCGCTGAAGAGCCGACCTCAGGGAGTATACTCATCGACGGGGTCCGCGTGTCGCTCGGCTCGCCCCGGGAGGCGCTCGAACGCGGAATCGCGACCGTGCACCAGGAGCTGAGTCTCATCGGCTCGCTCACCGTCGCCGAGAATATAT
>DATJPH010000570.1:0-2286 GCA_035506475.1 Bacteroidota bacterium
CACCCACTCGATGTACTTGAAGAGACGGTCGACCGCGTCGAGCGCGAAGTGCCCGCTTTTGACCGGGATCAGGACGGAGTCGGAAGCGATGAGCGCGTTGGCCGAGAGGCCCCGGAGAAACGGCGGGCAGTCCAGGATCACGAAGTCGTACTGCCCCGCGACAGCCCGCAGCGCGTTCCGGAGGATCCCCCGGTTGTCCGCCACGCGGATGATCCGCTCCTCCATCTGCATGGAGCGGACGTTCGCGGGGATGAAGTCCAGGTACTTCAACTCTGTCTTGTGGATCGCATTCTGTATGCCGGTCACGAAGTTGAACACCTCGTACAGGCCCGAGCGGACTGTCCCCTCCGTGAACCCGAGCGAGAGCCCGGAGGCGCCGAACGTGTCCATGTCGATGAGGAGCGTCCGCTGCTCCGCGACCGCCAGGCTCGCCGCCAGGTTGACGGCGGTGGTCGTCTTGCCGACGCCCCCCTTGGGGAGGGCAACCGAGATGATGCGGGCCATGTGTGCCTTACACGACTCCGACCGTGAGTGATCCGATCCCCGCGCACCGCGCCTCGAGCCGGTCTCCGTGCACGACGCGCCCCACCCCTTCAGGGGTGCCGGTAAATATCAGGTCTCCCGGCTCGAGCGTAAAGAGCGTCGAGCAGTACGCGATGATCGCCGGGATACCGAGGATCATCGCCGATGTGTTTCCCTGCTGGCGGAGGGCTCCGTTCACGCGCAACTCCAGTGCGAGCGCCTGCGGGTCGGGGACTGCGCTGCGGCGCACCGCCGCGGAGAGGGGCGCCGAAGTGTCGAACCCCTTCGCCACGGCCCACGGGAGTCCCTTTTTTTTCGCTTCCGCCTGCACGTCGCGGAGCGTCATGTCGAGTCCCAGCGCGTACCCCGCGACGTGTTCCATCGCCCGCCTCTCACTGATATCCCGCCCGGTACTCCCGATCACAACGACGAGCTCGATCTCGTGATGGCAATCGGAGGAGAGAGGGGGGACGACGACGGATCCCCCGTCATACACGATCGCCGTGGACGGTTTCAGGAACAGGACCGGGGTGGATGGAATTTCCGCATTCATTTCCCTGGCATGTTCAGGGTAGTTTCTCCCGAGGCAGAGAATCTTCCCCACCGGGAGTGTCTCCCCGTCCGCGAATCTGACCGTTTTCATGGCGTCCCGTTCGGAACCGCTTGAAATGTACTCGGCTGCATCATGATTTTCAAGGGGGTAAGGAGGGAATCTGAAAAAAAATGCGAGGTGCGGCGATATTGCAATTCGGCAAAATCATCAATATAATGTTCCGGTTTCAGGAATATCAGGGGGCACTCCGTGACATTGACATACGCAGACGCGGGGGTGAACATCAGTGAGGGTGACCGGTTCGTCGGCCGCATCCGGAAGACCGTCCGTTCGACGTTTACCAGGGGTGTCTTGAGCGACATAGGGGGATTCGGCGCGTTTTTCGACGCCAGGTTCCGCGGGATGCGATCCCCTGTTCTTGTATCCAGCGTGGACGGCGTGGGCACGAAGCTGATGGTGGCCCAGATGATGCGCCGGTACGACACGGTGGGGCAGGATCTCGTCAACCACTGCGTCAACGACATTCTCGTCTGCGGCGCGCGCCCACTCTATTTCATGGACTACTACGCGGCGGGCGCGCTCAGCGTGGAGAACGCCGCGAGCGTCGTGGAAGGGTTCGCCCGCGCGTGCAGGGAGAACGGTTGCGCGCTGATCGGCGGCGAGACGGCGGAAATGCCCGGGCTCTACGAGCCGCATGAGTTCGATCTGGCCGGGATGATCGTCGGCGTTGCCGAAAAGCACCGGATCATCGACGGCCGGCGCATCCGCAAAGGGGACGTCCTCATCGGCCTTCCCTCCACGGGGCTCCACACAAACGGGTACTCGCTCGCCCGCGCGTCGCTCCTTGCGAAGTACTCCGTGGACGACCGTGTGGACGAGCTCGGCACGACGGTCGGCGAGGCGCTCCTGGCCGTGCACCGCTCGTACCTGCGCGTGGTGCTGCCTCTCCTCGCCCGGTTCGATATCAGGGGCCTGTCGCACATCACGGGAGGGGGGCTCGTCGGGAACACGAACAGGATCCTCCCGCGCGGGCGTTCGCTCCGCGTGCGCTGGGACGCCTGGGAGCGGCCCCCGCTGTTCGCGCTCATCCAGCGCACCGCCGGGGTGCCGGAGGAGGACATGCGCCGCACGTTCAACCTGGGGATCGGGCTGGTCATGATCGTGCCCGCCTCACAGGCGGACGCCGTCGTGTCGTTCTGCCGGCGCAGAAA
>DATJPH010000571.1:0-3355 GCA_035506475.1 Bacteroidota bacterium
CACCCACTCGATGTACTTGAAGAGACGGTCGACCGCGTCGAGCGCGAAGTGCCCGCTTTTGACCGGGATCAGGACGGAGTCGGAAGCGATGAGCGCGTTGGCCGAGAGGCCCCGGAGAAACGGCGGGCAGTCCAGGATCACAAAGTCGTACTGCCCCGCGACGGCCCGCAGCGCGTTGCGCAGGATGCCGCGGTTGTCCGCCACGCGGATGATTCGCTCCTCCATCTGCATGGAGCGGACGTTGGCGGGGATGAAGTCCAGGTACTTCAGCTCGGTCTTGTGGATCGCGTTCTGTATCCCGGTCACGAAGTTGAAGACTTCGTAGAGGCCCGATCGGACCGTCCCCTCGGTGAACCCGAGCGAGAGCCCGGAAGCGCCGAACGTGTCCATGTCGATGAGGAGCGTTCGCTGCTCCGCGACCGCCAGGCTCGCCGCCAGGTTGACGGCGGTGGTCGTCTTGCCGACGCCCCCCTTGGGGAGCGCAACCGAGATGATGCGGGCCATGTGTGCCTTACTCGACTCCGACCGTGAGCGATCCGATCCCGGCGCACCGCGCCTCGAGCCGGTCTCCGTGCACGACGCGCCCCACCCCTTCGGGTGTGCCGGTAAATATCAGGTCTCCCGGCTCGAGCGTAAAGAGCGTCGAGCAGTACGCGATGATCGCCGGGATACCAAGGATCATCGCCGACGTGCTTCCCTGCTGCCGTACGGCTCCGTTCACGCGCAACTCCAGCGTGAGCGCCCCGGGGTCGGGGACCGCGCTGCGGCGCACCGCCCCGGAGAGCGGCGCGGAAGTATCGAATCCCTTCGCCACGGTCCAGGGGAGCCCCTTTTTTTTCGCTTCCGCTTGCACGTCGCGGAGCGTCATATCGAGTCCGAGCGCGTACCCCGCGACGTGTTCCATCGCCCGCCTCTCACTGATATCCCGCCCGGCACTCCCGATCACAACGACGAGCTCGATCTCGTGATGGCAATCGGAAGAGAGAGGAGGGATGACGACGGATCCCCCGTCATAGACGATCGCCGTGGACGGTTTCAGGAACAGGACAGGGGCGGATGGAATTTCCGCATTCATTTCCCTGGCGTGTTCAGCGTAGTTTCTCCCCAGGCAGAGTATCTTCCCCACCGGGAGAGTTTCCCCGTCTGCGAATCTGACCGTTTTCATGCGTCCGGTTCGGAACTGCTTGAAATGTACTCGGCTGTATCATGATTTTCAAGTGGGTAAGGAGGGAATCTGAAAAAAAATGCGAGGGGTGGCGATATTGCAATTCGACAAAATCATCGATATAATGTTCCGGTTTCAGGAAAATCAGGGGGCACTCCGTGACATTGACATACGCAGACGCGGGGGTGAACATCAGTGAGGGGGACCGGTTCGTCGGCCGCATCCGGAAGACCGTCCGTTCGACGTTTACCAGGGGTGTCTTAAGCGACATAGGGGGGTTCGGCGCCTTTTTTGACGCCAGGTTCCGGGGGATGCGATCCCCTGTTCTTGTTTCCAGCGTGGACGGCGTGGGCACGAAGCTGATGGTGGCCCAGATGATGCGCCGGTACGACACGGTGGGACAGGATCTCGTCAACCATTGCGTCAACGACATTCTCGTTTGCGGCGCGCGCCCGCTCTATTTCATGGACTACTACGCAGCGGGCGCTCTCAGCGTGGAGAACGCCGCGAGCGTCGTGGAAGGGTTCGCCCGCGCGTGCAGGGAGAACGGTTGCGCGCTGATCGGAGGGGAGACGGCGGAAATGCCCGGGCTCTACGAGCCGCACGAGTTTGACCTGGCGGGGATGATCGTCGGCGTGGCTGAAAAGCACCGGATCATCGACGGCCGGCGCATCCGCAAAGGGGACCTCCTCATCGGCCTCCCCTCCACGGGGCTCCACACTAACGGCTACTCGCTCGCCCGCGCGTCGCTCCTTGCGAAGTACACTGTGGACGACCGGGTGGACGAGCTCGGCACGACAGTCGGCGAGGCGCTCCTGGCCGTCCACCGATCGTACCTGCACGTGGTGCTGCCGCTCCTCGCCCGGTTCGATATCAGGGGCCTGTCGCACATCACGGGAGGGGGGCTCGTGGGGAACACGAACAGGATCCTCCCGCGCGGGCGCTCGCTCCGCGTGCGCTGGGACGCCTGGGAGCGGCCCCCGCTGTTCGCGCTCATCCAGCGCACCGCCGGGGTGCCGGAGGAGGACATGCGGCGCACGTTCAACCTGGGGATCGGGCTGGTCATGATCGTGCCCGCGTCCCAGGCGGACGCCGTCGTGTCGTTCTGCCGGCGCAGAAAAGAACCGGCGGTCGTCATCGGCGACGTCGCCTGACGCCGTCGCAGGACGCCGGACGCCCATGGCAGACGAGGAGCACCAGGGACTCCCCCTCACGCCGGTCGCGCAGCGCGCGGCCGCGAACGAGCTCGCGCCGTCGGATGCGGGTCCCACCATCGTCCCCCCCGACAGCTTCACCGGAAGGGTGAGCACGCTCCACGAGATCGCCCTCCAGATCGACACGGCCCGCTCCCGCGACGACATCGTGCGGGTTCTCCGCAACGAGGTGCGCTGGATCCTCCCCCACGAGATCGCCTTCGCCTGCCTCACGGACAGGTTCCGCACCGAGTACTCCATCGTCCCCCTGGGCGGCGAAGGAAGCCTCCCGGGCGCCGGCGATCATCTCCCGGCGTCGGCCGGGGTGGCGGGCGTCGTCATCATGAACCAGTCCCCGCTGCTGATCGACCTCGACGAGCCGCTCCCCGCGCACGCGCAGGAGGGGGATCGGACCGACCTCCCGGAGCATGCGCTGGCCGCGATGGGGATGCACACGCTCCTGGAAGTCCCGCTCCGCACCGGCAACGAGACGGTCGGGACGCTCGCATTTGCCGCGCGCGCGCGCGGCGCGTACGGCGAACACGACATCGTGCTCGCGCAGCTCCTGGCGACGCAGGTGGCGATCGCGCTGGAGTACAGCGCGATGCTGGAGGATGCCCAGCGCCGCATCTCGCAGATCGAGCTGGTGAACGAACTGGCCGAGGACCTGACGTCGACGCTCGAGCTGGACCAGCTGCTGGCGGCGGCGGCCGACACGATCCGCAAGACGTTTAAGTTCTTCGACGTCACGATCTTCCTGCTTGACCGCCCCCGCGAAGAGGCGTATCTGGTGGCCCACGCCGGCGCGCACGCCGACTTCCTCCCCGCGGGGTACCGGCAGAAATTCACCGAGGGTCTCATCGGCTGGGCCATCACGCACGACGAGCGCGTCGTCGCGCCCGACGTGACGCAGGACCCCCGCTACGCCGCCCTCCTGTACCGGGAGACGCGGTCGGAGATCGTGATCCCGATCCGCGTCGAGCACGAGATGGTGGGA
>DATJPH010000572.1:0-2257 GCA_035506475.1 Bacteroidota bacterium
GCCTCGTACAATCCCCCGAGCGAGTCACCGTTCGCGAGCATCAGCGTGTCGGTCCCCGGCGCAATTTCTATGAATTTCCCCCCCATGATCGTCTCGCTCTTGAGGATCGCCTTTGAATCCTTCGGCAGGTGCACCTTCGTCTGGATCGACAGGTTCACGCCGATCCCCCTGCCGACCATGGCCATCGACTCCACCCGGCCGATCGCCAGGCCCGCCACCGTGACGACGTCCCCTTCCTTCAGCCCGTTCACGTTGCGGTAGAATACCTTGACACCGTACTGCTTCGAGCGAAGGTCGATGCCCCGGAGATACACGACACCTGCGATGAAGATGACCGCGGCCGCCAGCACACCCACGCCGATCCGGGCTTCGTTGCTCCATTTCATGTGAGTCGCGTCCTTGAAGTTGAGAGGCTGCTGCTGATGTACTTTCTGACGTCCTCGTCCGTGCTGTTTTCGATCTCCGCGCGCGTGCCTGTCATCAGGGTCTTCCCGCCGTCCAGGATCGCGAACCGGTCCCCGACGACGAACGCGCTGTGGATGTCGTGCGTGACGACGATGGACGTCACGCCGAGCTTCGTCCGCAGGTCGCTGATGAGCACGTTGATCTCGTCGGCGGTTTCCATGTCGAGTCCCGTCGTGGGCTCGTCGTAGAGCATGTACCGGGGATTGGGGACGATCGCCCGGGCGAGGCCCACGCGCTTCTTCATGCCCCCGCTCAGGTTCGCCGGCATCGCGCGCTCGGTGTTTTTCAAACCGACGATCTCGAGAGCATAGCTGACCCGATCGGCGATCTCCGTCTCGTTGAGCTCCAGTTCCTCTGCCGCCCTCCCCCTCCGCAGGGCGAGCGCGACATTCTCACCGACAGAAAGCGAGTCGAAGAGCGCGGCACCCTGGAAGAGGAATCCAAATTTGAAGCGGAGCTCCCTCAGCCGGGGATACGTCATCGAAAGCACGTCGCTCCCGTCGACGCTTATCGATCCCGAATCGGGCTTCAGGAGGCCCACGATCATCTTGAGCATGACGCTCTTGCCGCCGCCGCTTCTCCCCAGGACGACGAGCGTTTCCCTGTCGCGGACGTCGATCGACACTCCGCGAAGGATCGGGCGTTCGTCAAAACTCTTGCGGATATCCCTTATCGTAATCATTCAGAGCAGCGTCGACGCCAGGATGAAATCGAGTATGACCACAGCAAGACAGGTGTAGACGACGGTCGCCATCGTCGCCTTGCCGACCCCTGCGGACCCTCCGGCAACGTAGTAGCCCTGATACGAGGCAATGGAGGTGATCGTGTAACCAAAAATCGTCGCCTTGGTAAGTCCGAAAACGGCGTCGCGCGTGAGGAACGAGGCTTTCATCCCCGCAACGAACGCGCCTGCGGGAATGTGCGCAACGATGACAGCACCGAAGAGCCCCCCCAGGACCGCCAGGAGGTCGCCGAAGATGACAAGGACCGGGAACATGACGACGCCGGCCAGGACGCGGGGGGTGATCAGGAACGATACCGAGTCGAATCCCATGGCCTCCAGGGCGTCCACCTGTTCGGTCACCCGCATGGAACCGATTTCGGCGGTGATCGTCGCGCCGACTTTCCCCGCAAGCACAAGGGCCGTCAGAAGGGGGGTGAGTTCCAGGAGGACCGACTTGATGACAAGGCCGCCGACGACCGAGCGGGGGATCCATGAATAGAGCTGATAGGCCGACTGGACGGCCGTGACCATCCCGACAAACGTCGCGACGAATATGACGATCGGTATGGAGTCGTTCCCGATCTGGACCATCTGGCTGAAGAAATTCCTGCTCGATTCGCGGGCATTGCGGATGTTCCTCACCATCCACCAGACAAGGGCGAAGTACATCCCCAGGTGTTCGAGGAACAATACTGTGTGTCGGCCGATCAGATCGAAGAAAAGGGGGCCCCCGGGGTGTTCCGCGCGGGTTGCCGTTGCAGAGACATCCATTGGGTCGGCTGGTGTAGAGTTGACATTCAGGACAGGCGAAAACCGCTTAATTTGTAATGAATGGAATACGGGATCGATATGCAAACCGGAACCGGAGGGCGCTTGCATCTGTGTCAATTTAATTCTATATTTATCGAAGTAATTTGAGGAAGGCAGGAACATGGAAAACCCGGTAGACGAGCTCGTCATTTTTTTCAAAGCGCTGGCAGAGCCGAACCGGCTCAGGATCATCGGCCTTCTTGCGCAGAAGTCGCAATCCGTGGAGCAGCTCTCCTCCGCGCTCCGCATCGGGGAGTC
>DATJPH010000573.1:0-2505 GCA_035506475.1 Bacteroidota bacterium
TTCCGCAATAGAACCTCTCCGGAAGATCCGCCGAAAAGAGGTTTTCGGTCGCAAAATGAGCGGAGGCGATCGGCGAAAGCCTGCTGTAGACCGCCTCGGCATCAAACGGCATGTGGTAGAATCCCGCTTCGGGGGTCGTGAAGTACACCTCCGGAGCGCTCCCCGCACCACCGGGAACGATGCAGAGGAGCAGATTGGAGAGGCTCCTGACAAGCGCCGTGTAGCAGCGCGATTTCAGATTCTCGTCCGGATTCTCGTCCTGGATGAGCGAGAAAATGAAAACCGACTGCGATTTCCTCCGGAAGTGGCGGGGGGACTCCCCGCTGATGAGGTTCAGCGCAAAGTTGATACCGTTCGTTGCCTGTGCGAGCTCGTCGCCGTGCAGCAGGCATGTCCGCACGAGGGCATCGGCCGCGCGGTCGCGGTGGACACGAACTCCCTCCGAGACGACTGCAAATTTCATATGTACCTCCTTTGAGTGGCGCTCCGGTCAGTCAATGATATCTCTTCCCCGCATCTCATCGAATGTCTCGCGCGAGCGGACGATCTTGCACGTGGCGCCGTTGACGGCGACGATCGCCGGGCGGGGGAAACCGAACGAGGACTCCAGCGCGGTGAAATAGGCTCCGCTGTCCATCACGGCGATCACTTCCCCCGGACGGACCTCGGGCATCGGCTTGTTCCTGTAGATGACGTCGCCTGCAAAACATGCCGGGCCGACGATCGTGGCGCGTCCCGTCCGCGGGCGGCGCCCGTCGTTGCAGAGGAACACTTCATGGTATTCGTAGAACGTCGGGAGCGTCACCGTGCTGAGGCCTCCGTCGGCGACCAGCCACCGCCCCGCTCCGGCCCGTTCTTTCACATAGCAGATTGTCAGAAGAAGGAGCTGTGCCGGGCTGGCGATCGATCTCCCCGGCTCAAAGAGAATCTCCGGAAGGCTCCCCGCCGGAAACCGGGCGCCGACACCCCGGGCAACTGCGGCGGCAAATTCACCGGCAGTCCCGCATGACCCGCGGGCCCGCGCCTCCGGCAGTCGGCCGAGCGCCTGGTAGCGGAGGAATTCCCCCGTGCGGAGTTCGCGTGTCCCCGGCGAAGCGAACCCGCCGCCGATGTCCAGAACGCTGATGTGCTGGCCTGCCTCCCCCGCACTCCTCTTCAGTACGTCAAGTGAACGGAGAGCGCGCGTATAATCTCCGGGACTGCGAATCCCGGTCCCGATATGCATGTGGAACCCCCGGAACCTTATCCCCCCCAGATGACGGCACAGGGCGAGTCCTTCCCGGACCTCTCCCCCCTTCAGGTCGAGCCCGAACGCACACCCGCGCCTCGTCCCTGTGGCGGTCCCCCGGTTCATCCCCCGCGGGACGTAATCGGGGTTCACACGGAGCAGTATATCGGTGGACACGCCGCGCGAGCGGGATCGGGCGTCAAGGAGACGCAGCTCCTGGAGCGAGTCGACGATAATGAACCGGACGCGTGCATCGATGCAGGCATCGAGAAAACCGGCCGTTTTGCACGGACCGTTGACGATGATATGTTCCGGCGCGCAGCCGAGCTTCAGTGCCAGGAAGAGCTCGAATTCCGTCATCACCTCGAGACCGATCCCGGTCCGGAGCAGTGCGTCCACGACGGCGGGGACCGCATTGCATTTCATGGCGTAGTGCACAGACGCTTTCCCCGGGCAGTATCGTGCAACCGCATCCCTGAACGCCTCCGCATTCTTCATCAGGCGGCATTCGTTGACGACGTGAAGGGGCGTTCCGTACGTTCTGGCCAGCCCCGCAAGCGAATGGTTCCCCATGGATATCCCCCCGCCCGGGACGATCTGCAGTCCCCACTCTTCCGGCCCAGGTGCTCTGTTCACGGGATACCTCCGCCTACTGTGTGATCTGTTTCCTGTATATCAGGAGATGCTTGTCGGGCAGGAGTCCGACGCGGTCGGCCGTGCGGCTGCTCAGGACGTTCCCCGGATGAATCCAGGTACACGTCAGGACTTCAAATGCGGGAGCCATCCTGCGGAGGCTCTCCATCAGGAGCGTGTAAACGCGCGTTCCTCGGTAGGCTTTCCGTATGCCGACGGCGTACACGACGAGCGTGCGGATCTGCTTCTTTCCTGTCATGAAACGGATGTAGCTCAACGGCCCGGCGCCGCCCCGCATCCGGCGGAGCAGGGGGTTCACATCGAGAACGCAGAGCAACACACCCGCAGGCATCCCCCTGTGTTCCACGATCGTCACGAGGTCGGGCCTTGTGATGAGATGCAGATACCTGGCCGCAAACTGGTGTTCTGCAGCCGTCGCCGGGAGAAAATGCCAGTTCTCTGAAAAGGCGTCGTTAAACACGGAGCGGACGCACTCGAGGTCGCGTATTGTATGGGCCGCGTCGAACCCCCGCACCCGGTACTCCCCCGTGCGGGGCGGCTCCGGCGGATCGCCGTACCGGTCTGCAAGGTACCGGCGGACATCCCCGTTGCGCCCCGTGTACAGGCACTCACACTGCGTGAAC
>DATJPH010000574.1:0-2947 GCA_035506475.1 Bacteroidota bacterium
CGGAGAGGGTGGGCGAAAAACTGTCGTGATCAGGCGACGTGAGCAGCCTCGTCTTCCGGGTTGCCACGTCGATGGCGGCGATCGAGAGGCGCGCACGGTTGTTCACCGTGACGATCACGGTCTTCCCGTCGGGCGTGAGCAGCGGCGTATCCTTGACGAGCGTATCGGCGGTCAGGCGTTCTGTCCCGTTCCCGTCGGCATTCATCCTGTACACGTCGCCGTAGATCTCGTCGCGCGTTGAGATAAAGAGTATCCCGTCCCCGGACGCCGTCCAGGACGGAGCGGTGTTGGACCCCGCTCCTTTGGTCAGCTGCTTCAGATCGCCCCCGTCCCCCCGCATCGTGTAGATGTCCCACGTGCCGTCCCTGTCGGAGGCGAACGCAATCCGGGTGCCGTCCGGGGACCAGCACGGGGCGATGTCGTTCGCGGAGTTTTCCGTCAGCCGCCTCTGTGCGCCCCCATGCGCGTCCATCGTGTAGATCTCGAAGTTGCCGTCACGGTTCGACTGGAACGCGATCACGCCGTCCTGCTCACGGGTGCACCCGGAGGCTGCAAGCACCAGAAGAAGGGGAATGGCCAGCCTGTTCATGTGGACTCCTGTTCTCTGAACTGCGTGTACTGATCGATCACCCAGGCGGGGATCGGTATGGCTCTGCCCGAGGCCGTGCCGATCATCGTGTTGACAATGGACCCCTCGGCGGCGATCTTCATCGTGGATTTGCGGAATATTTGGAACCGGACAAGCGCGTCGCTCCCGCCGAACGATTCAAGCCACGTGCGGACCACAAGGGTGTCCCCCATCAGCAGCGGGCGCCGGAACTCGACCTGGCAGGATTTGATGTACCATCCCCATCCACGCTCCGTGAATTTCTCCATCGGCATCCCGTAGCAGCGGTTCATCTGGTCGAACCGGGCGTAGAGCACGTAGTCGAGGTACCGGGACGTGTGGACATGGTTGTTCATGTCGATATCGTCCGGCCGGACGGCGATTTCGGAGTCGAATTTGCGGTACCCCATTGCCGATCAGTGCCCGGGTGATGTGGACGGTCAATGTCCGGTTGAAAACCGCGAACGGGTCTCCTCGCTCAGGACCTCGTTCATCGAGCCTGTCCGGTATCCCTGCATATCGAGCGTCACGTAGACGAAGCCCATCTCCTTGAACATTGCGACGATCGCAGCGCGCAGGGGATCCTCGAGTATCCGGGGAAACTCCCCCGGGCTCACCTCGATGCGTGCCGTGCTCGCGTCATGGAACCGGACGCGGAATGCACGGAACCCGTTGTCGCGAAGAAACGACTCCGCACGGTCAACCCGCGTGAGGTTCTCCCGCGTGATCGCCGTCCCGTACGGGAACCGGGACGAGAGGCACGCGAACGAAGGCTTGTCCCATGTCGGCAGGCCCAGGTGCTTCGAGATCTCCCGCACCTCCGTCTTCGAGAGGTCCGCCTCGAGAAGAGGGGAGCGGACCTCCTTTTCGGACTTCGCCTTCATTCCCGGGCGGAAGTCCCCCATGTCGTCGGTGATCGTCCCGTCGGCGATCCAGCGGAGACCTTCCCGCTCAGCGATCCCTCCCAGCTTGCCGAAAAGCTCCGTCTTGCAGTAGTAGCAGCGGTCGGCCGGGTTTTCTCTGAATTTCAGATCGTCCGTCTCTTCCGTTCTCACGATCACGGCACGGGCCCCGATCGCGGAGGCGATATTGACCGCCTCCTCGAACTCCCGTGTCGGGTACGTCTCCGAGCGGCCGATCATGGCCACCGCGCGGGCACCGAGCGTGTCCGCGGCAACTTTCAGCAGGAGCGTGCTGTCCACCCCCCCGGAATATCCGATTGCCACGCTCTCCATGGACCGGAGGATTTCCACGAGCCGGTCGTATTTTCGCTGTGTCGCCTCAGAAAGCATCTTCCCTCCCTCTCGGACTCTCAAATATGGCGAAAAAAAAATGACCTCGTCCCTGACTCAGAACAAGGTCGGCATGAACTGGCGGACACCCCGTGTCATCTCCGGAGGAGGCTCTTGAACTCTTTGATCGATCGGACCCCCGGGAACTCATCCTCGAACTGCTTCCGTTTCTCCGGATCGAGCTTGAATGAATTTTTCAGCGATTCCACCGCCTCGTATACGCGGTTCATCACAAGGAGCACCTTCGCCCGGCTGTAAAACGCCTCGGCGGCGTACGGGTTGGCCTCGACCGAGCGGTCGAACGACTTGAGCGCCTGCTTCAGGTACCCGAGCTCGAAGAGCGTTTCGCCGTAATCGAGCCACGCCTCGTAGTTCTTCGGCTCGAGCTTGGTCACCATCCTGTAGGAGAGGAGCGATTCGCGCGGTTTCCCCATGTTGTACAGGAGGTCTGCCTTCGCATACCAGAGCTCCGGGTAGTCCTTGCAGAGACCCAGGGCCTTGTTGTAATCGGCGAGCGCCTTCCTCCACTGTTCGAGCGCATCATGGCAGCTCCCGCGGCCAAAATACGACTCGTAGTGCGCCGGCTCGTTCTTGATCGCCTGCGAAAAGCACTTTATGGCGTCTTCGTACTCCCCGAGTTCCTCGTAGGCGTTCCCCAGGTTGTGCCACGCGGGCACGTCCTTGTCGTCCTGCTGGAGGGTCTGGCGGTAGCACGCAATCGCATCCTGAAGCCTCCCCAGGTTGGCGAAGGCGTTCCCTTTATTGTACCACGCAGACGGGAATTTTTCGTGGATGGCGAGCGCGGTATCGTAACTCTCGATCGCGAGGTTGTAATGCATCATCCGGTTGAGCACGATCCCCCGGTTGTACCAGGCGTTGAAGTTGTACGGGTCGCGGTTCAGGTGCTCGTCGTAGCACCGGAGAGATTCTGCGGGTTTGTCGAGGTAATCGAAGCAGTACCCCATCTCGTACCAGGCATCCTTGTGATCCGGATTCCCGTCGAGTATGAATCTGAAGATCTGCGCCCCCTCCTCGTACTGCCCGGTCT
>DATJPH010000575.1:0-10588 GCA_035506475.1 Bacteroidota bacterium
GCCGGGGAGAGACCGCGGGGAAACACCCGTTTGCCTGGAGCGCTTTGATGAGGCGATCGTGTGCCGCCTTCGGAAGTCGCGGGGGGGTAATCGACCTGTAGAGTGTCACCGTCCGCTTGAGCGACGTGAGGTACGCCCTGCAGTCGGGGCAGACGCCGAGGTGGCGCCTGATCTCTCTGCAGCGGCGCGTCCGGAGACTCTGGTCGAGGTTGTCGCAGATGTGGCGGTAGACTTCCGAGCATTTCATCGGCCTTTCCTCCCGGCGGGGCGCGCCATGTAGGGTGTGAGCTCCTCCCTGAGGAATGCCCGCGCGCGCCGGAGCCGCGACTTCGCGGCTTCGGTGGTGATCCCGACGATGCGGGCGGTTTCCTCCGTCGACTTCCCTTCCATGTCCCTCAGCGTGAAGACAATCCTGTAATCGTCGGGGAGTTTACCGATCGCCTTCTCGATGTGCGCGCGGAGCTCCCTGTCGAGCATGATGTCCGCCGGCGTCTCGTCCCAGCGGGCGATTTCGTGCGTGAATCTCCCGTCCTCCGACGTCTCGGGAGTCTCCAGGGCCTCGAGCGATTCCTCGATCTCCCGGATTTTCCTCCTCCGGTGCCGCATCAGGCAGTTGTTCGTGACGATCGTGTAGAGCCAGGTCGAGAACCTGGACCTGCCGTCGAACGACCCGAGTTTCCGGTACACGCTGATGAACGTGTCCTGGAAGGTCTCCTCGGCCTTCTCCCTGTCGCGGCAGAGCTTGTACGCGTAGCGGTAGACGGTCTGCTCGTACCGCCTGACGAGCTCGCTGAACGCCCTGGGGTCCCCCCCGCGGGCGGCCGCGATAAGGTTCGTGTCGGAGAGCTTTGTGACCTGTGCGCCCGTCAAGTGTGAGATGCCCTGAGTGTTCAAAAGGGTTCAGGATTGGGGGAGAGATTCGATGCTGGCTTCCCCGAGCGAGGGGTCGACGCTGACGCGCAGGTCGTTCGGTCTGCAGCACACCTGGCAATCTTCGGTGTATTCCTGGTATTCCCCCGCCGACGCATCGACGAGCGTGGCGTTGACCTGGAAGCAGAAAACGCAGACAAACGATGATTCAATCTCCATGCATCCAAGATACCACTCGGCCGGCTCGGGAGCAACCTGCCTGCGGGTTTAGTTTCTCGCGGAAAATCCTTATATTTTCACCTGTCATATCCGAATATATCCCCTGACATATGAATCTGCAGCCCGAGGTCCTCTTCCTTCTCATACTCGTCCCGGTTCTTTACGCGGGAGTCACGGCCCTCTACGGGCTCTCGTTTTTCGGGAGCTATCCGCGGCTCTCCCGGATCAAGACCCCGGCGCTCCTGGCGACCGTCGCCCTGCACTGCGTCTATCTCATCCTCAGGACGATCGCCTTCGATCACCCCCCGATCACGTCGGTGTTTGAGATCATGACCGTGCTCGCGGCGTCGATCGCGATCGGGTACGCATACATCGAGATCCGGACGAAGGCGAGCGCCACCGGGTTCTTCATCCTCTTCCTCGCGTTCCTCTTCCAGACCGCTTCGTCGGTGTTTATCAAAGATCGCTTCGACATCCCGGCCTACCTTCACAGCGTCGTCCTCGGATTCCACGTGTCGGCGGCGCTGCTCGGGTACACCGCCATCTCGCTCTCCGCCGCCTACGGGTTCCTCTACCTCATGCTCTACCACGAGATCAAGTCGTCCCGGTTCGGCACCATCTACAACCGGCTCCCGAACCTCGAGATGCTCGAAAAGATGAGCCACAAAGCGGAGGTGTTCGGCTTCGTCGCCCTGGGCGTGGCAATCGTGATCGGCGTGATCTGGCTCCCGCGTGTGTTCACCGATTTCTCCTACTGGGACCCCAAGCTTGTCGGGACGCTCGTGATCTGGTGCCTGTACGCGCTCGCGCTTGCCGCCAAGAAGAGCCTGGGCTGGCAGGGGCGCAAGACGATGATCATCACGCTCGTGGCCTTCTGTTTCGTCTTCCTGTCCATGACGGTGATCAATCTGTACCTGAGCGGATTCCACAGCTTCCACTGAGAATGAACCTCCATTCCATCGGGATCAGTCATCACACCGCGGCGCTCGACGTCCGCGAGAAGATGTGGCTTTCCGATGACGAAATCAGATCGACGCTCCCCCGGCTGAAGCAGGAGCAGCACCTGGCCGAATGCGTTCTCGTCTCCACGTGCAACAGGACGGAGCTGTACGGGATCGCGACGGAGGGAGAGGTGGACGACGGCGCGCTCCGGCGATTTCTCATCGAGGCCAAGGGGGCCGGCGCTTCGGTCGGCGCCGACCATTTCGTCTCCGCCCGCGCCGGCGGCGCGATCACCCACCTCTTCCGTGTGGCCTCGGGGGTCGAATCGATGGTGATCGGCGACGTCCAGATCCTGGGACAGATCAAAGACGGGTTCAACCTCGCCAGGGAGAGCGGGACGATGGGCCCCGTGATGAACCGCCTGATGCAGGCGGCCCTCCACGTGGGGAAGCGGGTGCGGACCGAGACCTCGATCGCCGAGGGGGCGGTCTCCGTGAGCTACGCCGCCGTGGAGCTGGCGAGCAAGATCTACGCCGACCTGTCGAAGAAGTCGGTCCTCCTTGTCGGGGCCGGGGAGACCGGGGAGCTCACGCTGCGCCACCTCGTGGGGAAGGGGATCGGCCAGATCAGGATCGCCAACAGGACGCGGGAGAAGGCGGAGGCGCTCGTCGCCTCGCTCGGCGGGACCGTGATCGACTACGACGGCATTGTCGACGCTCTCCGCACAGTCGATATCGTCGTCACTTCCGTGACAAGCCCCTCGTACATCGTGCAGCCGGAGGAGGTCCACCGCGTCATGAGGCAGCGGTCGAACAACCCGCTCTTCATCATCGACATCGGGCTCCCGAGGAACGTCAACCCCGCCGCCGGGAAGATCGAGAACGTCTTTTTGTACGACATCGATGCGCTCAGCACGATCGTCGACAGGAACATCGACAGGCGCCGCTCGGAGATCCCGCACGTCACAAGGATCATCCGCGAAGAGCTTGTCCAGTTCCTCCGGTGGCAGAATTCCCTGGAGGTGGGACCCACGATACAGGAGTTCCGCGAATCCCTCGAGGCGATCCGCGCGCAGGAGGTCTCAAGAAACGTCAACCGCTTCAGGCCCGAGGACAGGGAACTCCTGGAGATCGTCACCCGGAGAATCGTGAACAAAATCCTCCACAACCCGACGACGGTCCTGAAGCAATCGACCGAATCGGGGGGACACGCCGAAGAGCTCGTCAACAGGGTCAGGGCGCTCCGTGACCTCTTCGGCATCGGGGGGAACGGCCGGGACCGCCATGAAGAATAACGCGCTCGTGATCGGGAGCCGGGGGAGCGATCTTGCGCTCTGGCAGGCGCGCTGGGTGGAGTCCGAGATCCGGAAGGCCGATCCCCGGTCCGAGGTCGCCATCGAGGTGATACGGACGACGGGCGACAGGGTGCTCGATTCGCCCCTCTCGGCGATAGGGGACAGGGGGCTCTTCACGCGGGAGATCGAGGAGGCGCTCCTTGCCCGCCGGATCGACTGCGCCGTCCACAGCCTCAAGGACCTCCCCACGGAGCTCCCCGGCGGACTCACCGTAGGCGCGGTCTGCGTGCGCGAGGATATACGGGACGTGTTTATCCCCCACCCGGACAACCCGGTCCGCACGCTCCTCGATCAGCGCCAGGGAGTGGAAATCGCCACCGGGAGCCTCCGCAGGAGGAGCCAGCTCCTTGCCAGGCGGCCCGACTTCCGGATCGTCGATATCCGGGGGAACCTGAATACGCGGATGAACAAGCTGAAGGAATCAACCTGGGCGGGGATGATACTTGCCTGCGCCGGGGTCCGGAGGCTCGGATGGGAGGAGTCGATCGGGGAGATCATCCCCGTCGAGATCCTGCTCCCGGCCGTCGGGCAGGGGGCGATTGCCGTGGAGATACGCCAGGGGGACGCGCGCGTCTCCTCGATGCTTGCAGGTCTTGACGACCCCGGCACGGCCTGCGCCGTCAGGGCGGAGCGGGCGCTCCTCCGGGCGCTCGAAGGGGGGTGCCAGATCCCGATCGGCGCGTACGGGCGGATTGAAGATACCGGCTCCGGGGAGGAGCTTCACCTCGACGGCCTCGTGGCTTCGCTCGACGGCAGGACCGTCGTCCGGGGGAAGACGCACGGACGGGCCTCCGGGGCGGAAGAGATCGGCAGGGCGCTCGGCGAGACGCTCCTCGAAGGGGGTGCCGACAGGATACTCCGCGAGATCAGGAACGAAACCCGGTCCCAATGACGCTCCGGGGGCGGACAATCCTCGTCACGCGCGAGCCTGACCGCTCGGCCGGCATGGTCCGGGAGATCGAATCCCGGGGAGGGACGGCTGTCGTCGTCCCGATGATCGTTACAGGCCCCCCGGCGTCGTGGGCCCAGTGCGACGACGCGCTAAGCCGGTTCGCCTCGTTTGAGATGATTGTATTCACGAGCGCCCGCGCAGTGGAGGCGTTCGTCGCGCGTGCGCGACACGCGGGAATACCTCCCGGTTCCCTCTCCCGGTTGCGATGCGCGGCGGTGGGGAGCGCGACAGCGTCCGTCCTCTCGGGCTACGGCGTCCAGGTTGCCGTTCTGCCTGAAAAGTTTTCGGGGGCGTCGCTCGCCTCCGCCATGGGCCGGTCCGTCAGGGGGGAGCGCGTCCTCATCCCGCGGGGGAATATCGCGCGCGAGGAGGTGGCGGAGTCTCTCCGCCGCGCAGGCGCCATTGTCGAAACCGTCACCGTCTACGAGACCTCGGCTCCCGCGGGGATCGCCCCCGCGAGCTTCGCCAGGAGGGTGCTCTCGGGAGAATTCGACGTGCTGACATTTGCCAGCCCCTCGGCGGCGGAGAATTTTGCGGCGCTCTTCCGCCCCGGGGAGCTTGCCGGGGTCCCCGATCACGCGAAGGTCGCCGTGATCGGCCCCGCCACGGCGGATGCCGTGCGGGGGCTCGGGCTCACGGTCGATATCATCGCGCGAGAATCGACGGGCGCCGGACTCATCCGCTCCATAGAAGAATTTTACAGCTGAGAACACATGACCAATGATCTGTTCCTCCGCGCCTGCAGGAGGCAGCCTGTCGACAGGACGCCCGTGTGGATGATGCGCCAGGCGGGCCGCTACCTTCCCGAATACCGCGCCGTGCGCGCGCGGCACGACTTCCTGACGATGTGCAAGACGCCGGAGCTCGCCTCCGAGGTCACGCTCCAGCCGGTGGAGATCGTCGGCGTCGACGCCGCGATAATTTTTTCCGACATCCTTGTGATTCCCGAGGCGATGGGGATGAACCTGACGATGGCCGAGCCGGGAGGGCCGCGCTTCGGCTCCCCCGTCAGGTCGCGGGGCGACCTGAGGAGCCTTCACCGCGTCGACCCGGAGCGGCAGCTCCGTTTCGTCATGGACGCTCTCGCGACGGCCCGGCGGGGACTGAACGGCCGGGTTCCCCTGATCGGGTTCGCCGGCTCTCCCTGGACGCTTGCCTCGTACATGGTCGAGGGGGGAGGCTCGAAGGATTTCAGGAACATCAAGAAGATGATGCTCGATGAGCCCGCGCTCCTGGCGGAGATCCTCGGGCTCCTGACCGAAACCGTCACGGCCTACTGCGAAGCGCAGATCGCCGCCGGGGCCCAGGCGATCCAGATATTCGACACCTGGGGGGGGATACTCGACCCCGAACATTACCGGAAGTTCTCGCTCGACCCGATGGCGGAGATCGTCGCGAAGATGCGAAGGGGGGACGTCCCCCTTATCGTCTTTTCGAAGGGGGCCTCCCACGCGCTCGCGGATCTCGCCGCAATCGGTGCGGACGTCGTCGGGCTCGACTGGACCGTGGATATCGCCGCGGCAAGGGTGCTGACGGGGGAGGGGGTGGCGCTCCAGGGGAATCTCGATCCGTCGTTTTTGTATTCATCCCCGGAGAGCATACGAAGGGAAGTCCGGTCGATCCTGAAGAGGTACGGCCCCGGTCCGGGGCACATATTCAATCTTGGACACGGGATACTCCCCGACGTTCCGGTGGACCATGCAATTGCGATGGTGCGCGCGGTGCACGAGGAGAGCCCTGCATTTCACCGGTAAACACCCGGCACGACCGACCCAAAGGCTCTGTTATGACGTCACGAAGTACCCGTCCCGGGAAGAGCGCGGCTCGCCGGGACGATCTCCTCACCGACGAGATCCGGTTCCGCACACTTGCTGGGCTCGGTTCCCTCCCGTGCAACGGCCTCACGCTTTCTCGTCTCCTGGAAGAGCTCAGCGACACGGTCAGGAGAGAGACCGGATGCACGTTCGTGCGCATCGCGGCAGACTCACCCGCCGACCAGGGACGGCGGGATCCCTCCCCGGGCCAGGCGATCCTGGCGGGCGTACCGCTCCCGCGTTCAATCCTCCGCGCCGGCCGCGCCGTTCTGGTCCCTCCGGGGGCGCGCGGAACGCTCTCCCGCCGCATCCGTACGCTCGGACTGGGGAATCTGGCGATCCTCCCGCTCCGCACGGGGACCCGCCTCAAAGCCATCATGGCGATCGGTTCGTCCTCCGGCGCATTGAGCGGCAGGGGAGACCTGCGGTTCCTCAGGCAGCTCGCCCTGCAGATCGCCGCACGGCTCCGGGAACACGAAGAGCGGAGGGCGCTCGGCGAGGAATCCGAGAAATACCGGTCGCTCCTTGCGGGGATCCCCGACAGCGTCATCATCCTCGACCCCTCGGACGGCACGATACTCGAGGTGAACCACCAGGCGTCGCGCCTGACAGGGATACCTCCCGGTGCGCTCAAAGGGAAATCGGTCTTCAGCCTCCATCCGCCGGCGAGCGCGGAGAAGCACCGTGAGGCGCTCAAGGCGGTCAGGCGGTCGTTCGGAGGATACGGACCGATCGAGTTCCTCCGGAGCGCGGGGAAGCCTGTCCCGGCCGAGATCAACGCCCGTCTCCTGAGGCTCGGGGAGAGAGACGTCGTTCTCTGTGTCGTACGCGACATCAGCGAGAAAAAGCGGACGGAGGTGAAGCTCGCGGCCTCCGAAGAGCTCCTGCGGATCATCGTCGAGGGGACGCTCGACATGTTCTTTTACGTCCACGATACCGCGGGTGTCTTCACGTATCTCTCCCCCTCCGTCGGGAAGATCACGGGGTTCCCGCCGGAGCACTGGAAATCGCGTCACAGGGACTTTCTCACCGACAGCCCGATCAACGACGCCGTCCGCGGATACGCGGAGAGGGCGCTCAGGGAGGGGATCGCGGTGCCTACCTATACGTGCGAGGTGCGCCACGCGGACGGGAGGCCGCTCCTGCTGGAGATCAACGAGAAACCGGTCCTGAAGGAAGGGACCGTCATCGGCCTGCAGGGGGTCGCGCGCGACATCACCGAAAGGAAACGGCTCGAAGAGGCGATACTCGAATCGCGCGACAACCTGAACAGGATACTCGACCAGACCCCGCTGGCGGTCACGGTCCTCGACGCGCGCGGCAACCTCATCGACGTCAACGAGGCGTGGCTCCGCCTCTTCGGCGCCCCCGGGAGGACGCAGGTCATCGGCAAGCTCAACGTGTTCCACTCCGCGTTCATCAGGGGGATGGGCCTTGCGGAGGCGTTCGTCGCCGTGTACGGCGGCGAGACCGTCGACGTCCCCGCCATCACGGTGGACCCGCGGAGCGCCGGACCGGAGCTCCCGCTCGCGGGCGTCGAGCGGACCGTGCACGTGAGGATGTTCCCCGTGCTGGAGCGGAACGGGAAACTCGTCAACGTTGTTGCGATGATGGAGGACGTCACCGACAGGCGGAGGCTCGAAGAGCAGCTCATCCAGTCCCAGAAGATGGAATCGATCGGCCTCCTGGCCGGCGGCATCGCGCACGATTTCAACAACATCCTCGGGGGGATCCTGGGCTATGCCTCGTTCGTGAAGGCCCAGGTGCAGCGGGGGGACAGGATCTATCCCCACCTGGAGACGATCGAACGGTCGGCCCTCCGGGCGGCGGAGCTCACCTCCCAGCTCCTGGGATTCGCCCGGGGGGGGAAATACGTCGTCGGTCCGCTCTACATCAACGACCTGGTGACCGAGACCGCGGACCTGCTCAGGGGGACGATCGAGAAGAACATCGTCGTCGAGACGCGGCTGGATTCCTCCTCCCCCGTCGTGGAGGCAGACGCATCACAGATGCAGCAGGTGCTGATGAATCTCTGCGTCAACGCCCGCGACGCCATGCCCGGGGGGGGCGATCTGACGATCACGACGGCCCGGCTCGACCGCCCCGACGGGTTCCTCCGCTCCGTCCCGGACGTCCAGGGGGGGCCCTTTGTCAGGATCGACATCGCCGACACGGGGATCGGGATCGACAGGGCGATACGCGGGAAGATCTTCGACCCGTTCTTCACGACGAAGGAGAAAGGGAAGGGGACGGGGCTCGGGCTTGCCACCGTCTACGGGATCGTGAAGAACCACAACGGGTTCATCAACGTCGAGAGCGAGATGGGCGAGGGGACCACGTTCTCCGTCTACATCCCCGCCGTCGACAAGGCGGCCGCGAAGGCGCCCGAGGTCGCCTCCCGTCCCGAAGGGGGGCAGGAGACGATCCTCGTCGTCGACGACGAGGAGACGATCCGGTTTCTCGTGCGGGACATACTGGAGGAGATCGGCTACAACGTCCTCGCGGCCGCCGACGGGTACCAGGCGGTCGAGATGTACAGGAACAGGGAGTCGGAGATTGATCTTGTGATACTCGATATGACGATGCCCGGGATGGGGGGGAGGGAGACTTTTGAGAAGCTCAAAGAGCTCAACCCCCGGGTCCGGGCAGTCCTCTCCACGGGATATTCCGAGGACGAACGGGCGCGGCAGATGCTCGCCATGGGGGTGAAGGCGTTCGTCCAGAAGCCGTACCGGATCGACGACCTCGCCTCCGCGGTCCGGAGGATACTCGAGTCACCCTCGACGTAGGGGAGCGCGCATGGGACGGAAACCTGTCGGCGTCGTCCTCCTGCAGCTGGGAGGCCCCGATGCGCCCGGGAGCGTGGAGGGGTTCCTCTACAATCTCTTCTGTGATCCCGATATCATCGACCTGCCGCTGGCGTTTCTCTTCCGCCGGAGGCTTGCCGCGTTCATTGCCCGGCGGCGGGCGCCCCGCGTGCAGAAATACTACGAGCGGATCGGCGGCAGGTCCCCGATCCTGAATCTGACCCGGCGCCAGGCCTCGGCGCTGGAGCGGGCGCTCGCCCCGGAGATCGACGCGCGCGTGGTGATCGCCATGAGGTACTGGCACCCGCTGACCGGGGAAGCCGTGGACGCCCTGATTGAGGCGGGCGTCGAGAAGGTCGTCCTCCTTCCTCTCTATCCGCACTTCTCGAAAACCACCACGGGGTCCAGCGTCAGGGAATGGGAGCGCGAGGTCCGTGCACGGGGGATCCGCACGTTCTCGGTCCGGACCGTCAGGGGGTACGCCGAGCATCCTCTCTACATCGCCGCGCTCGTCAGGAATATCGGGATCGCGCTCCGGCGCGTCCCGGAGCAGGAGCGCCCTGCGGTCAATCTCGTCTTCAGCGCCCACGGGACGCCTGTCGCCCTGGTCCGCGCAGGCGACCCGTACCAGGCGGAGATCGAAAAAACGTACAGGGCCGTCCTGCAGCGGGGGAATTTCGGCCTCCCGCATCACCTCTGCTACCAGAGCAAGGTCGGCCCCCAGAAGTGGCTCGAACCGTCGCTGGGCGCGACGATCGAACGCCTTGCCCGCGAAGGGGTCTCACACATCATCGTCGTGCCGATCGCGTTTGTCTCCGACCATTCCGAGACACTTTGGGAGATCAACATCGAGGCGCGTCTGGAAGCGCGACGACTGGGCATCCGGTATTTTGACATGTCGCCCGCCCTCCACACGGCCCCCGACTTCGTGGCGGCCCTCAAAGAGCTCGTCCTGGCCGAGGTGGCACAGTGAGCGACAGGTGCGACGCGGTCATCGTCGGCGGAGGCATTTCCGGCCTTACCGCGGCCTACTATCTCCGGCGCGCGGGATTCCAGATTGTCGTCCTGGATCCCGGCGACGCTCCGGGGGGGACGATGCGGACGGTCCGGGACGGGGGATGGCTCGTGGAGACGGGCCCGACGAGCGCGCTCGAGACGACGCCTCTCTTCGGCGAGATGTTCGAGGGGCTCGGAATCACACCTGAGCGGCTCTATGCCGATCCCTCCTCCGACAGGAGATACATACTCAGGGACTCCCGGCTCCACCCGCTCCCGATGACCCCCCTTGCGTTCCTCCGTTCTTCGCTCTGGTCGCCGAAGGGGAAACTCCGGCTCATGAAGGAGCCGTTTGTCGGCCGCGCGGAGGTCGAGGAGACGATCGCGCAGTTCGTTACCCGCCGGCTCGGCGTGGAGTTCCTTGACTACGCGATCAACCCGTTCGTCGCGGGGGTCTACGCAGGGGACCCCGCCCGGCTGAGCGTGAGGGCGGCATTCCCGAAACTGTACGCGCTCGAAGAGCGGTACGGCGGTCTTGTCCGCGGCATGGTGCGCGGGGCCGGGGAGAGGAGGAAGAGGGCGGAGAAGGCGAAAGACAGGGCCCGGATGTTCTCGTTCAGACAGGGGATGCAGA
>DATJPH010000576.1:0-4411 GCA_035506475.1 Bacteroidota bacterium
GTCCTCCACAGGGGGACGGGGGCGGAGGGGCGGACGATGATCGGCAGCGACTGCTTCCTCATGGCCTTCTCGCACGTTGCCCACGACTGCGTCCTCGGCAGCCATGTGATCCTTTCGAACGCGGCGATGCTTGCCGGCCACGTCAACGTGGAAGACTGGGTGATCATCGGCGGCATCACCCCCGTGCACCAGTTTGTGAGCATCGGACAGCACGCGATGATCGGCGGGGGCCTCCGCGTGCCCAAGGACATTCCGCCGTACGTCCTGGCGGGGGGGGAGCCCGCGGTCTTCGAGGGGCTGAATTCGATCGGCCTCAGGCGTCGCGGGTTCACTCCCGCTGCGATCGAAGCGCTCGACAGGGCCTATGCGCTTATTTACAGGTCGGGGCTCAACGTCTCGCAGGCGGTGGCCAGGATCAGGGAGGACGCCCCGCTTGCGGCGTGCCGCGAGGTCCAGAACGTGATCGCGTTTATCGGGAAGAGCAAACGGGGGATCATCTCCGGTCCCCGGGTGAGACATTAAGGCGATGCCCCCTGCAGAGTGGACGTTCATCGATTCCGGCGAGCAGACGGGGGCCGTAAACATGGCCCTTGATGAATCGCTCGCCCGCGGTCTCGCCGCGGGGAGCGGCGTGCCGACCCTCCGGCTCTTCCGGTGGAAACCGTGGGCGATCTCCCTGGGGTACAATCAGAACGCGGAGGAGCTCGACGCCGCCCGCTGTGCCTCTGACGGCATCGACGTCGTGCGGAGGCCGACCGGCGGACGTGCGATACTCCACGCCGAGGAACTCACCTACAGTGTCGTCATGCCCGCCGGGCGCAGGAGCATCCTGCAGGTTTACAACGACATCAGCCTCGCGCTCGTACGCGGCCTCGCCCTCTACGGCGTGGACGTCTCCCTGCAGAAATCGCAGCCCGACTTCGCGCGGGAATACCGGTCGTCCTCCTCGATCCCCTGTTTTGCGAGCTCCGCGCGTTATGAAATCGAGTGGCGGGGCCGCAAGCTCGTCGGGAGCGCCCAGCGGCGCTTCAACGGCCCGGGGGGCGACGTCGTGCTCCAGCACGGCTCCATCCTCTGCGGGGGCGCGCATATGCGCCTTGCCGATTATCTTTCCGCGCCGGTGGCGGAGGCGCGCGGAAGAATCGTTGCGGCGCTCCGCGCGAAGACGGCGGATCTGGGCATGATCACGGGATCGGCTGTCAGCATGGAGCTCCTGTGCGCGTGCATCCGCCGGGGATTCGAGCAGGAGTGGGGCCTGGCGTTCACGGTGCCGGCGGGCGCCCACACACATATCTCTTGAGGATCACATGAGCACTGCACAGAAGACCGCGCCGCGGGTCGTGACGACCAAGACCGTGATGACGATGAAGAGCGCCGGTGAGAAGATCGCCATGCTCACGGCATACGATTTCCTCACCGCCCGCTATCTTGACCAGGTCGGGATCGACATCATTCTTGTCGGCGACTCGCTGGGGAACGTCATCCAGGGCCACGAGACGACGCTTCCCGTCACGCTGGACGACATGATCTATCACGCGAAAGCCGTCAAACGCGCGGTGAAGAACGCGCTCATCGTCGTCGATCTCCCCTTCATGTCGTACCAGAACAGCGTCGAGGAGGCGGTCCGGAACTGCGGGCGGGTGATGAAGGAGGTGGGGGTGGGCGCGGTGAAGCTCGAGGGGGGTGAGTACGTGGCGGAAATCGTCAGGCACCTTGTGAAGATCGGCATCCCGGTGATGGGGCACCTGGGCCTGACGCCGCAGGCGATCAACCGGTTCGGGACGTACGAGGTCCGGGCGCAGGACAAACGTGAGGCTGCGCAGCTCCTGCGCGATGCGAAGGTCCTTGCGGAGGCCGGTGTGTTCGCAATCGTTCTGGAAAAAATCCCCGCCGGGCTTGCGCGGAAGGTGACGGCGGCGATCCCTGTCCCGACGATCGGCATCGGCGCCGGGCCGCATTGTGACGGCCAGGTCCTTGTCGTCCACGACATGCTCGGCCTCACCGAGGAATTCAAACCCAGGTTCGTCCGGCGGTATTCGGAGATGGCGGACACGATGCGCGGGGCCTTCCGGCGCTATATCAGCGATGTGAAATCGAAACAGTTCCCCACGATGAAAGAAAGTTACTAGAGACCCTGCATGGCATTTCGTGTTCTGATTTCCAACGACGACGGTATCGATGCGCCGGGAATATTCGCACTCGCGCAGGAGATGAAGAAGATCGCCGACGTGACGATCGTCGCCCCCGACAGGCAGCAGAGCGCCGTCGGGCACGCGATAACGATGAATTATCCGCTGCGCGCGATACCCTTCAGGAAGAACGGGGAATTTTTCGGTTACGCCGTCGACGGTACTCCCGCCGACGCCGTGAAGCTGGGAGTCCGGTTTCTTCTGAAGGAGAAGCCCGATCTCCTCATGTCCGGCATCAACCACGGCTCGAACACGGCGATCAACATCCTCTACTCCGGGACCGTCTCGGCCGCCACCGAAGGGACCGTTCTGGGGATCCCTTCGATCGCCGTCTCCCTGACAACGCACGACCAGGCGGATTTCTCCTACGCCGCAAGGTTCGCGGCGCGCCTGGCATCGCGCGTCGTGGAGGAGGGGCTCCCCCGCGGCACGCTGCTCAACGTCAACGTGCCGGCCGTGCCGGAGGAGAAGATCTGCGGTGTGCGCATCACCCGGCAGGGGAATTCGTCCTGGGAGGATACGTTTGACGTCAGGCGCGATCCGGCCGGCCGGGAGTATTTCTGGCTGACGGGGAGCATGGCGATCAAGGACACCGACCCGGACACGGACCAGATCGCCGTCCGCGAGAACTGGATTTCGGTGACGCCGATTCACTACGAGCTCACGGACCGGGCGCTCCTCGAGCGCATGAAGGACTGGTCACTGGACGGGTTGAAATGAAAAGGATCGGCGTCTATACAAGCGGCGGCGATGCGCCTGGGATGAACGCGTGCGTGCGGGCGGTCGTGCGGAACGGGCTCTACAACGGCTGCGAAGTCATCGGCATCCAGCACGGCTACGAGGGGATGATCGAGGGAAACTTCGTCGATCTGAGCGCACGCTCGGTGTCGAACATCATACAGCGCGGCGGGACGATTCTCCGGACCGCGCGTTCGGAGCAGTTCCGCACCGAGGAGGGGAGGGCGCGGGCCGCCGCGCAGCTTGCGAAGGCGGGCATCGAAGGCCTCGTCGCCATCGGAGGGGACGGGACGTTCCAGGGGGTCGTCCGCCTCATCGAAGAGCACGGCGTCGCGGCAATCGGCGTCCCCGGGACGATCGATAACGATCTGTTCGGCACCGACTTCACGATCGGGTACGACACGGCCGTCAACACGGCGATGGAGGCGATCGACAAGATCCGGGACACGGCGGCTTCGCACGACCGGCTCTTCTACGTCGAGGTGATGGGACGCGATGCGGGGTTCATCGCGCTCGACGTCGGCATCTCCAGCGGTGCGGAGTACGTCGCGATCCCGGAGACGCGGACGAACGTCGAAGCCCTGCGCGAGTACCTTGGCAATTACAAGAAGGTCAAGTCAAGCGCGATCATCATCGTCGCGGAGGGGGAGGAAGAAGGAGGCGCGTTCAGCCTTGCGGAGAAGATCAGGGACACGGCCGGCTACGATTACCGGGTGTGCGTCCTGGGACATATACAGCGGGGAGGGAGCCCGAGCGCCCGGGACAGGATACTTGCAAGCCGGATGGGCCTCGCCGCCGTCGATGCGCTCCTTGAAGGACAGTCGAACGTCATGGTGGGGGAAATCCACGGGAAAATCGCGTTCACCCCGCTCCGCGAAACCTGGTCGCAACGCAAGGCTCTCGATAACGATATGTGGCGCCTTGCAAGAATCCTCTCGACTTGAAGATTCTCCTTGACTTTTGCCCCGAATTGACGTACCCTATAGTCCCCTCATTGAGACTGCAACAATTCGCTTCAAGAAACGTTGCAATAGTGCTTCTCAGGTATTGACAATAAGGGTTTGTTTTCGTATATTTAATGCCCGCTCAGAATGCGGCAGCCTCAAAAAGGCTGGAGTTCTTTGAAAAATAGTGTGCATAGCCATACGTCAATCTTAGCAGAGCGAAAACCTTGGCTAAGATTAGTTTCCGTCCGATGTTTGGGCGGGAGGTAATGTGGCCAAGCTTCAAACTCGAAACTTATAGTTTGAATAAAACTACAACGGAGAGTTTGATCCTGGCTCAGGACGAACGCTGGCGGCGTGCTTAACACATGCAAGTCTACGAGAAAGGGGTAGCAATATCCTGAGTAAAGTGGCGCACGGGTGAGTAACACGTAGGCAATCTGCCTTTAGGACGGGGACAACCTCGAGAAATCGAGGCTAATACCCGATAATGCAGCGGCACCGCATGGTGACAGTTGTTAAAGGCCCGCAAGGGCGCCT
>DATJPH010000577.1:0-4307 GCA_035506475.1 Bacteroidota bacterium
GGCCACCTCGACATGGTCTGCGAGAAGAACAAGGAGAAGGTCCACAATTTTTCGAAGGACCCGATCGAGCTCGTGCGGAAGGGGAACGTGATCATGGCCAACGGCACGACGCTGGGGGCGGACAACGGGATCGCCGTGGCGACGAACCTGGCGATCATGGAGGACCGGACGCTCGTCCACGGGCCGCTCGAGTTCCTCTTCACCGTGGACGAGGAGACCGGGCTGACGGGCGCGAGCAATCTCACGCCGGGGATGCTCGAGAGCCGGACGCTCATGAACCTGGATTCCGAGGAGGAGGGGCACCTGTACGTGGGCTGCTCCGGCGGGCGCGACACGATCGGCACCTGGAAGGCCGTGTTCGAATCCGCGCCTGCCGGGAGCGCCGCGGCCGAGCTGAAAGTCACGGGGCTCAAGGGGGGACACTCGGGGCTCGAGATCGACAAGGGGCGGGGGAACGCCGTGAAGATCATCAACCGCGTCATCCTCCGGCTTGCGCCGCTGGGCGCGCGGCTCTCCTCGCTGGACGGTGGAAACAAGCACAACGCGATCCCCCGGGAGGCGGAGGCACTGCTGTTCGTTCCGAAGAAGAAATGGGCCGAGGCGGCCGCGGTCGTTGAAAAGTGCAACGCCCTGATCCGGGCGGAGCTCGGGTCCGTCGAGAGCGGACTGAATATCACGCTCGCGCCGGTCAGGAAGAAAGGTCGGGTGCTTCCGCGTTCGCTGCAGAAGAAGATCTGCACAACGATCGCGGCGCTCCCGCACGGGGTCACGAAGATGAGCGCGGACATCGCGGGGCTTGTCGAGACTTCCACGAACGTCGCGGTCGTGAAGACGGAGAAAAAATCGGTCACCGTGGCGACGAGCCAGAGAAGCTCCGTGGCCTCCGAGATCGAAGAGATCTGCGAATCGGTCACGGCGGTCTTCGCGCTGGGCGGGGCCGGGGTGGAGGGGACCGACGGGTACCCCGGCTGGAAGCCCGACATGAACTCCGAGATCCTGAAGCTTGCACGCTCGACGTACCGGCAGCTCTTCGGCAAGGAGCCCGAAGTGAAAGCGATCCACGCCGGGCTGGAGTGCGGGATCATAGGCGAGAAGTTTCCCGGCATGGACATGGTGTCGTTCGGCCCGACGCTCGAGGCCGTGCACTCGCCGGACGAGAAGATCTTCATCGATACCGTCGACAAATACTGGAAGTTCCTCCTGGGGATACTGAAGAACGCGCAGTGACGCGCAGGCCACCACTCACCATACGAAAGGCGGCAGGAGATGCCTGATCCGGTATCAGACGGGTTCTTTTCCGTGTTGCGCCTTGACCCGCGTCACCGGTCGTACAGGTTCGCGGTCCTGTTCTTTGTCGCGCTGGTGACGTTCGGGAGCTACTTCGCCTACGACAGCGTCGGCGCGATCGCGCCGATGCTCATCGACGCGCTCGGCATTGACCGTGCGGCGATCGGCCAGATGTACACGGTCTACAGCATCGCGGCGATTCTCTCGGTGTTCATCGGGGGCCTCCTGATCGACAAGATCGGTACCCGCCGTGCCAGCCTCCTCTTTTCAGGGCTCGTCACGGCGGGGGCGCTCATCGTCGCGCTGGCCCCGAACCTCTGGATCCTGTACCTCGGGAGGTTCGTCTTCGGCTGGGGCTCGGAGTCCCTTGTTGTCGCCCAGAGCGCGATATTCGCGCGCTGGTTCAAGGGGAAGGAACTCGCCCTGTCGTTCGGCATCGGCCTGACGCTCAGCCGGCTGGGGACCCTCTTCAGTTTCAACACCGAGGCCCTGATCGCCGACTACTTCAAGGACTACAGGTTTGCGCTCTGGGCCGCTGTCCTCTTCTGCGTCGCGTCCCTCGGGTCAAACCTGGTCTATAATCTTCTGGACAGGAGGGGGGAGAGGGCGCTCGCGCTGAAGGAAGAGGGGGGAGGAGACAAGATCGTCCTGGGCGACATCAAGAAATTCAGCTCGTCCTACTGGTTCGTGACGCTCCTGTGCGTGACCTTCTATTCGGCGATATTCCCCTTCACGGCCCTCTCGACGGATTTCTTCAACTCGAAATGGGGCCTGCCGATGACCGCTCCCTCCGAGGGGGGCTTCTTCTACCAGGTGTTCTACAATATCTTCCACATGTTCACGACGGCAGGCGGGACGACGACGATCATCATATTTGCGTCGATGGTGTTCGCCCCCGTCTTCGGACAGCTTGTCGACAGGGTGGGGCGCCGGGCCTCGATGATGGTGGCGGGCTCCCTGCTGATGGTCCCCGCGTTTCTCATCATGGCGTTCACGATGGTCCCCCCCGCGCTGCCGATGATCATGCTCGGGGTGTCGTTCGTCCTGGTGCCCGCGGCGATGTGGCCGTCGATCCCCCTCATCGTCGAGAAGAACAGGGTGGGAACGGCCTTCGGTCTGACGACGATGATACAGAATTTCGGTCTCGCCGCGTTCCCCGTGCTGAACGGCTGGCTGCGTGACACCACGGAGAACTACACGGCGAGCATGGTGATGTTCTCCTCGCTGGGGCTGTTCGGCCTTCTGTTCGCCGTCGCGCTCCTCCGGTCGGACGGTCGGCTGGGCGGCGTCCTCGAGGGAAAAGAGGCGCATTGATGGGCTCGCTCCACCTGCATACGGGACGTCCATATGGCTGACGAGAAAAGGGTACTCATACTGGAGCCCGACCCGACGGATGCGGAGGTGATTGTCATGCAGCTCCGGAAGGCCGGTCTCCCTCTGACTTCGCGCCGGGTCGGCACGAAGGAGATGTTCGACAGGATCATGGCCGAATTCAGGCCGGATATCGTCGTGGCCGACAGCGCGGTCCCCAGGACCGACGTCTTCGCGCTCGTGCGCGAACAGAGGCTCGTCAATCCCGACGTCCAGTGGCTGATCGTCTCCGGGGGCGGTTCCGAGGAGACGGCCGTGGAGGCGCTGAAGGCGGGCGCGCGCGACTACGTCACGAAGAAGAACATCGGCCGGCTCGGCCCGGCCGTGAAATCGATGATCGAAAATCCCCCGCCCGCTCCTGCCCAGGCCGAACCGGAGGCGCTCCCTCCGCAGGAGCCGGCCCCCCCGACCGAAGCACCCCCCGCTGCAGCGGACGACCTGTTCAGGAGGACCGTGGAGAGCACGACCGATCTCATCGCCGTGCTTGACCTGGAGGGGAAGCGCATTTACAACAACCCGGCGTACGCGGACCTCCTTGACGAGCCCGACACGCTCGAAGGGACGAGCTCGTTCGTCGACGTCCATCCTGATGACCGGGAGGAAGTGAAAAACGTCTTCCGCGAGACCGTGGCGACAGGCGTCGGGCAGCGCCTGGAGTACAGGCTCGTGGACCGGAACGGGAACATCAGGTATATCGAATCGCAGGGGAGCGTGGTCAGGGACGCGGACGGGAACCCCGACAAGATCGTCATCATCTCCCGCGACATCAGCAAGAGGCGTATGGCGGGTGAGTTCATGCGCCTGGTGCAGGAAGAGATCGCGCGGAACAGGGGGGAGGAGTTCTTCCCGGGGATGGTCCGCGCCCTTGCCGAGACGCTCGGCGTGAAATACTGCCTGGTCTCGGAGTGTACCGACAGGCGGCGCGACCGGGTCAGGGCCCTGGCGTACTGGGCCGCGGGCGGACCCGCTCCGGTGTTCGAGTACGACGTCGCCAACACCACGTGCGAGCGGGTCATCAAGGAGGCGAAGACGATCTACTTCGCCACGGATATCCAGCAGCTCTTCCCCGACGAATCGGCGCTCGCCGCGATGGATGCCTCTTCGTACCTGGGGACCCCGCTGATCGACTCGGGGGGGAGCGTCATCGGCCACCTCTTCATCATCCACGACAGTCCGCTCCAGAACCCTGATGTCGCCCGGTCCGTCCTGACGGTCACCGCGGCGCGCGCCGCCGCGGAGCTGGAGCACCGGCTCGCGCTCCGCGTCATCGCCGAGAGCGAAGCGCATTTCCACACGCTCCTCGAGGAAATGACCGCGGGGGTCATCGTCACGGACATGGAGGACGTCATCACGTTCGTGAACCACCGGATGAGTGAGATGACCGGCTACGAGGACGGGGAAATGCTCGGCAGGCTCGCCTCGACGCTCCTTGTCCCCGAGGAGGACCGCCGCCTGCTCTACGAACGGAACGAACGGCGCAGGAAAGGACTGACCGAACGCTACGAATCCGAGCTGAAGCGGAAGGACGGGAGCCTGTTCACCGCGCAGATCAGCGCTTCGCCCCACCGGAACATCCGCGGCGAGATTATCGGGTCCCTTGCGCTCATCTCGCCGGGCGGGGCGGCACCTGCGGCCAGGAAGGCTCCCGG
>DATJPH010000578.1:0-2065 GCA_035506475.1 Bacteroidota bacterium
TCGACCAGCGGCCATTTTCTCCAGTCGATCAAGCGCCAGGTGACCCTGCGAGACCAGAATAATCAGCCGTCAAGTGACACGCTTCCGAGCCTCTTGCCTTGCGGCTCGCACTCCTATTTCGTATCTTTTCCCGTACACTCGCAAATCCTCCATCCGTTTTGAATCTGTTTGTCAAGAATATCTCCCAGCTCGTCACAGTCGCCGCCCGGGGGAAAAAGGCAAAAACAGGCGCCGACATGCGTGATCTGGGCATCCTGACCGACGCAGGCGTCCTCTGCCGGGAGGGAAAGATCGCCTGGGTCGGCCCGATGCGGGAGTGGAAGGAGGTGATTCCTCCTGATATCTCCGAGATTGATGCTTCCGGCATGGTCCTCCTCCCGGGGTTCGTGGACTCGCACACGCACATGATGTTCGCCGGGAGCAGGGAGAAGGAATTCGCGCTCCGCTCAGAAGGAGCCACCTATCAGCAGATCGCCGAAGCGGGGGGGGGCATCCTGGGCACGATCGGCCACGTCCGTGCCTCCGACAAAAAATCCCTCAAACGTCAGACCGTCCGGTACATGGGCGGGATGATGCGGAGCGGGACGACGACCGTCGAGATCAAATCGGGGTACGGTCTCGACATGGACTCCGAAATCAGGATGCTCGAGGCGATCGGCGAGCTCAGGGTGGAGGAGCTGATGAACGTGGTGCCGACGTTTCTCGGTGCCCATGCCGTCCCCCCGGAGTACAGGGGGAGGACGGGGGACTACGTCAGCCTCCTCGTCGACACGATGATGCCGTACGTGGGGAAAAAGAAGCTCGCGCGGTTCTGCGACGTGTTCTGTGAAAAAGGATATTTCGAACCCGGCGACGCGGAGCGTGTGCTCCTGTCGGCCCGTGCCTGGGGGATGGACCTCAAGCTCCACGCCGACGAGCTGACATCGCTGGGGGGCGCCGAGCTCGCGGCGCGCCTTGGCGCGGTGTCTGCCGATCACCTTGAACACGTGAGCCCGGGCGGGATCGCCGCGATGAAAGCGGCCGGCGTCGTGGCGGGGATTCTCCCCGGCGTCTCGTTCTTCCTGAATCACGGGTATGCGCCGGCGCGGGCGCTCATTGACGCCGGCGTGGCGGTTGCGATCGCAAGCGATTTCAACCCGGGAAGCTGCATGTCATGGTCGATGCCCATGATGATGACGATTGCATGCACGCAGATGCACGTGACGCCGGAAGAAGCGATCACGGCCGCCACGCTTAACGGGGCGGCGGCGCTCGGGCTCTCGGCCGAAATCGGGAGCATCGAGGTCGGGAAACGGGCCGACCTCATCCTGGCGGGGGTGCCCGATTACAGATTTCTTGCGTACCACTTCGGCGAGAATCACGTGCGGACGACAATCACCAACGGCACCATCCTGGAATTCTGACCCGGAGAACTCATGGCACGTATCGTCGAATGCGTTCCCAACTTCAGCGAGGGGCGCAACATTCGCATCATCAATGCCATCGCCGGGGCGATCAGCGCGGTGCCTGGGGTGAAGTTCATCAGCGCGGAGCCGGACAAGGACTATAACCGCACCGTCGTCACGTTCGTCGGGGAGCCGGGTGCGGTCGTCGAGGGAGCGTTCCAGGGAACGAAGAAGGCGGCAGAGCTTATCGACATGGCCGCACACCACGGGGAGCATCCCCGGATCGGCGCCACCGACGTCGTCCCGTTCGTCCCGGTCTCCGGCGTGACGATGGAGGAGTGCGTGCGGCTCTCGAAGGAGTTCGGGGCCCGGGTGGGAGCGGAGCTCCAGATACCGGTCTACCTCTACGAAGAGGCGGCGACACGACCGGAACGGAGAAACCTCTCCGTGATCCGCAAAGGGGAGTACGAGGGGCTCGCGGAGAAGCTGAAAGACCCCGCGTGGGCTCCGGATTTCGGGCCGGCGACGTTCAACGCCGCATCCGGGGCGACGGTCACCGGCGCAAGGATGTTCCTCATCGCCTATAACGTCAACCTCGACACGAACGACGTGAAGGTCGCCAGCGAGATCGCCCTCCGGATCCGCGAGAGCGGCCGGGTCAGGAAGGACGGGAAGGGGAA